>CAZGGT010000145.1:0-2980 GCA_964525335.1 uncultured Nitratifractor sp.
CGGGCGTCCCGGCTGCGGGTCAGGTAGCCCAGTCCCACGTCGTAGAGGAAGTAGAGCCGCTCCCGGATCTCTTTGAGGATCGGCTCGGCGATGAGGCGCTGCTGCTCGCTCAGGTGGGCGAAGTTCCCCTCGTCGGCGAAATAGGCGTAGCTCTCCTCGATGGGCATGTCGATGATGTCGGCGATGTTCTTCCCCTCGATCTTTACCGCCAGGGAGCGGGGGCGGAGCCGGTGGCCCCGGCACTTGTCGCAGACCTTTTCGGTCATATACTCCGCCAGGTCCTTCTCGTCGGTGAACATCTCGTGGGCGAATTTGACCACTCCGGGCCACTCCCGCTTGAGGCGGTGGCGCTTCCAGGTGAAGGCGACCGGCTCGCTGCCGACCCCGTAGAGGACCTGCTTGCGCTGATGCTCCTCCAGCTCCTCCCAGGGAAGGTCGGTGGGGATGTCGTTCTGCTCGCAGAAGGCGGTCAGAAACTTGGCGTAGTAGCTCTTGTTGAAGCCGTGCATGATCCGCACCGCCCCCTCGGAGATGCTCCGGGAGCCGTCGATGATTTTGCTCATATCGAGGGTGTAGCGGATCCCCAGGCCATCGCAGGCGGGGCAGGCCCCCTTGGGGGAGTTGAAGGAGAAACTCACCGGCTCCAGGGGTTCGAAGCTGAGCTTGCAGTCGAAGCAGGCCAGGTGCTCCGAGTAGTGGAAATCCTTCCGGTCCAGCCCCACCTCCTCGTGGTTGAGCACTTCGATCTCCACTTCGCCGTAGCTCTCCTTGAGGGCCTTTTCGATGTCCTGGGCGATCCGCTCTTTGGACCCTTCCTTGACCACCACCCGGTCGATCACCACCTTGATGGTGTGCTTTTTGGTCTTGGCCAGTTCGATCTCGTCGTCGAGGCGCACCATCACCCCGTCGATCATCGCCCGGACGTAGCCCTTGTGGCGCAGGGATTCGATCAGGTCGGCGAAGGTCCCCTTCTTCTCCTTGACCAGGGGGGCCATGATCACCAGCTTGGCCCCTTCGGGCAGGCGCATCACCTCGGTGATGATGTCGCTGGCGCTCATGCTGGAGATCGGTTTGCCGCAGTGGTGGCAGTGCTGCCGGCCGATCCGGGCGAAGAGCAGCCGCAGGTAGTCATAGATCTCGGTGATGGTCCCCACGGTGGAGCGGGGGTTTTTGGAAGTAGTCTTCTGGTCGATGGCGATGGCGGGGGTTAGCCCCTCGATCTTGTCCACGTCGGGCTTGCCCACCCGCCCGAGGAACTGCCGGGCGTAGGAGCTGAGGGATTCGATGTAGCGCCGCTGTCCCTCGGCGTAGAGGGTGCTGAAGGCCAGGGTCGATTTGCCGCTGCCGCTGATGCCGGTGATCACCACCATCTTGTTCTTGGGGATTTGGACGTCGATGTTTTTGAGGTTGTGCTCCCGGGCACCCCGGACGTCGATCAGGTCGTGTTTCATAAGTTCTTCGATCCTTTGGTTTCAATAGACGGTATCGTGATCTCCGATCTTCAGGAGGATGATCTCCTCATCTGAAATCAGCATGTCGATGACGATACGGTATTGCATCGTAATCGATACGGAGTAATACGTTTTCAACTTTCCTTGCAGTTTATGCAGTCTCAATGATGGATAAAAGGGATCTCTCATCAGAAGCAAAAGAGTCTTTTTGTAAGGCTCTTTCAATTCAGGATGTTTTTTGAAAAATTTCTTCTCCTGCTTCCGATACTGTTCTGGAGTAATGAGGCGATACATTACAGCGAAGCGATATGTTTTTCCAAACTTTCCGGACTGTCAATCGTTTCGAACTTCCCTTCTTCGATCTCCTGAAGAGACTTGATGTATGCTGCATCCAGTTCCGCAGCTCTCAAGCGCTCATACTCTCCACACTCGATCACAACATATTTTGCTTTCCCCCGATAGGCAATATATGCTTCCTGCTTCGCTTCCAGTTCCCGGTCGATCGCCTTGATCCCCTGGACTCTCAACTCATTGGCTTCGATCAAAACATATCCTTTATCATATGATTTAACATATGATTATAACAGATTTCAGGAGGCGAAGAACATCTTGTAGACCATGATCGCCAGGATGATCGTATACATCCCGACGATGAAGTTTTTGTGGCGACGGTTGTCGACGTGTTCCTTGAGCCAGATGCCGATCCAGACCCCCAGGAGCGAGCCCACACCCACGATGGCCCCGTGGTAGAGATCGATCTCCCCGTGGACCAGCCGCCCCAGGAAGCCCGCCACCGAGGAGAATACGACGAAAAAGAGCCCGGCGCTGACGGCCTTTTTGACCGGGTAGTGGAGCAGCCCGCTGAGCAGCGGGATGAGGATGATCGCCCCGCCGACCCCGATGCTGATGGCGATGACGCCGATCCCCATCCCGATGAGAAAGAGCAGCCATTTGGGCAGGGTCCGGCTGAGGCTCTCATCCTCGTGAACCGCCGAGGTGAACATGCGATACAGGGCAAAAAGAACGAAGCCGATAAATACGAACTGCAAAACCCGATCCGGGATGTAGGGGGTGAGGTAGCCGCTGAGATAGCCCCCGGCGAACCCCCCGAAGCCGACGAAGAGCCCCTCCCCCAGGACCAGGGTCCCTTTGCGCCAGTTGAGCCAGGAGCCGTAGAGGGAGCTGAAGACCATCTGCATGATGGAGATCCCCACGGCATGCTTCATCCCGAAGCCCAGCAGCAGCAAAACCGGCACCAGCACCGTCCCGCCTCCGATCCCGAAAAAGCCCGAAAGCGCCCCGATCCCGACCCCGATCAACGCCAGCAAAATCTCCATGGGACTCCCATCTTTGAAATAGGGAATTATAGCGTTTCAGGATCAATGGCTCTGCTATAATGACACCATGCGACTGAGCGAAGAAGAGATCGGCGTTTTGAAAGATTCCGTTGAGCGACTGGACCGGGAAGCGGAGCTCTACCTGTTCGGCAGCCGACTCGACGACCGGGCCCGGGGAGGCGACATCGACCT
>CAZGGT010000146.1:0-1987 GCA_964525335.1 uncultured Nitratifractor sp.
TTCAGGTCGGTGAAGCGCTTGGTGTTGAGGAAGTAGACTTCGGCTTTGAAGGGGGAGTTGAAGCCGTGATCCCAATGCTGGAGATTCGTCAGGATCGGGAGGTTGCGGGTCTCCAGCTCATAGGTTCCCGGCCCCAGCACGTCGGCGATCTCCCCCTCGTTGACGAAGACCGCCACCTGGGACTCCCGGACGATGAGCTTGGCGCCGTATTTGATCTCATTGCCCTGGCGGGGAAAGCGCCAGACCATCGTGTCGTGGCTCTCGTCGGTCCACTCGATGACGTCGATGAACTGGCCGCCGATCCAGTCGAAGAGTCCCATCTATCCCTCCTTCTTTTCGGCAAGCTCGCCCGCCGGAGGCGTGGAACCGGCAGCCCCGCCCTCGCGATGGGCTTTGACCGCCAGGATCGCCTCCTTGAGGGCCTGCTCGCTCTTCTGGAGCTCCGTCAGGGCCGCCTGCCGGGCCTTCTTGCCCTCCTCGGCGATCTGCATGGAGTCGTTGAGGGTGGCGATGAGGGTCTGGTTGGCCTTTTTGATGCTCTCGATGTCGAAGATCCCCCGCTCCATCTGGCGGCGCACCTCGGCGTTGGCCTCCCGGAGCCCTTCGGCGTTGCGCTCCAGGAGCTCGTTGGTCAGGTCCGCCGCCTCTTTGATCGCTCCCGCCGCCTCGTGGCTGCGGAAGATGGTCACCGTCTGGGCCAGCTGGTTGCGCCAGAGGGGGACGGTGTTGACCAGGGTGGAGCTGATCTTGTTGATGAGGGATTTGTCGTTCTCCTGGATCAGGCGGATGCTGGGCAGGGCCTGCATCGCCACCTGCCGGGAGAGGCGCAGGTCGTGGACCCGGCGCTCCAGGTCGTCCCGGAAGCCCCGGATCTCCCGCAACTCCTGGACCGCCAGCATCTCCCCGCTCTCGGCGGCCTTTTCATATTCGGGGATGATCTTCTCTTCCAGCTCTTTGAGCTTGCGCTCCCCCGCTTCGATGTAGATCTCCAGCTGCCGGAAGTAGTCGAGGTTCGCTTCGTAGAGTTTGTCCAGGGCCACCACGTCGGCGGTGAGCTGGGCCTTGTGGCGCTCCAGGTCGTTGGCGATCACGTCGAGCTGGTCCCGCACCTCCTCGTACTTCTGGATGAAAAGTGCCAGGGGCTGGGTCTTGCCCAGGAGCTTCTCCCACCAGCTCAGCTTTTTGTTGGGGTTGAGCTCGTCGATGTCGAAGCCGCGGATGGCGGCGACCATCTTGTTGAGGACCTCTCCGGCGGCACCGGTATCCTTGTTTTTGACCCCGTCGATCATCCGGTTGGAGATCTCGTCGAGCTTCTCCTGGGCTTTGGAACCGAAGGTGATCACCGAAGAACGGTCCTTGAAGTCGATCTCCTCCATCGCCTCCCGGAGCCGCCGCTCCTCCTCGGGCAGGACTTCCGGCGGACGCTCGCTCTTCTCTTCGATGGCCGCTTCGACCTTCTCTTTGACCGCCGCGGGGAGGGTCACCTCCTCCATCCCGGCGTTCTCCGCCGCTTTCAGCTCTTCACTCGTTTTTTCCATTACATTTTCTCCTTTTCTATAGATTTTCCAACGACGCCAATCCAACATCCAACATCAAACATCCAACATCGTCCTTAGTCTTTGATCTGCTGCCGCAAAGCGTCGATCTGGACATCCAGGTCGAAGCGGTCGTTGGCTTTGAGCCGCTCCAGCTCTTTGTCGAAGCGCTCCTGCACCTCCCGCAACAGCGTATAGAGCCGCTCTTTGGTCTCCTCGTCGATCTCCGACTCTTCCAGGGCCAAATAACGCTCGGTAACCCGGGCCACCCCGTCCACATAAACCACCAGGAACTTCCGGGCCACCCGCAGATCCTTGGGATCCTCGGCGATGGTGTCGAGGATATGCTCCGCCTTGTCGATGGCGTGCTCGATCTCCCTATGGAGCCGCAGGTCGTGGATCTCCTTGGCGTGGAGGCGAATCTTCTCCAGGGTGTCTCGTGCTTCGGTGAG
>CAZGGT010000147.1:0-2232 GCA_964525335.1 uncultured Nitratifractor sp.
CCGCTGGTGGCGATGGCCGAAGGGGTGATGCTCGACCCCGACGTGCTCACCATCGGCTTCGCCCGGCGCATGACCGCCTACAAGCGTCCCGACCTGATCCTCCACGACCTGGAGCGGCTGGAGAAGATCGTCAACAACTTCGCCCGGCCCGTGCAGATCGTCTTCGCCGGCAAGGCCCACCCCTCGGACAATCCGGGGAAACAGATTCTTCAGCGGATCTTCAAAACGGCCCAGGACCCGCGGTTCCGGGGGCGCATCGCCTTCGTGGAGGATTACGGAGAAGAGGTGGCCAAGTACCTGGTACGCGGCGTGGACGTCTGGCTCAACAACCCCCAGATCCCGATGGAGGCGTGCGGCACCAGCGGGATGAAAGCGAGCGTCAACGGCACGCTGCACTGCTCCACGCTGGATGGGTGGTGGCCCGAAGGGTTCAACAGCCGCAACGGCTGGGCCATCGGGGGCGAGAGCTCCGACGACGCGGCCGACGCCGCCTCTTTGTACGATACGATCGAACGGAAGATCGTCCCCCTCTACTACACCCTCGACGAGCGGAACCTGCCCGCCGGCTGGATCGCGATGATGAAAGAGGCGGTCAAAAGCGTGGCTCCCCGGTTTGGAAGCCGTCGGATGATGAAAGAGTATCTGGAAAAATTCTATCTGCCGATCTCCAAAGTATCGGCGGAACAGGGAGGTGTATGATGTCCGCAAGTGACTACCATGCCCGACTGATCCTCCTGCGCCACGGCCAGAGCCTCTACAACAAAGAGAATCTCTTCACCGGCTGGACCGATGTGGACCTGAGCGAAGAGGGGAGGGCCGAAGCGCAACGAGCCGGGGAGATTCTGCGCGAAGCTCAGCTCTTTCCCGACATCTGCTTCACCTCCTGGCTCAAACGTGCCGTCCATACGGCGCAGATTGCATTGGCGGAGATGGAGTGGGAACAGATCGACTGTCTCAAAAGCTGGCAGCTCAACGAACGCCACTACGGCGCCTGGCAGGAACGAAACAAAGCGGAGGTGGAGAGGGAAGTGGGTAAAGAGCGCTTTGTCGCCATCCGTCGCGGGTACGACACGCCTCCGCCCCCGCTGCCCGACGGGGACCCTCGGCTGCCGGAGAACGATCCCAAATACCGGCGACTCGATCCGTCATTGCTGCCCCGCAGCGAATCCCTCGCCGATACCCGCCGAAGAACCCTCAACTATTTCGCCAAAGCCATCGCCCCGCACCTGGCGGAGGGGAAAACGGTCCTGGTAAGCGCCCACGGCAACTCCCTGCGCTCTCTGGTGATGGGAATCGAGCGGCTGACGCCGGAGCAGATCGTGAAGGTGGAGATCCCCACCGGCGTGCCGATGCTCTATCGTTTCGACGCGACGCTGAGATACCTCAGTAAAAGCGTATTAGAATAAAGAGTCCAAAATCTAGTCAAGGAGGAATAGAACGATGAAAAAGAACATCATGATGAGTCTGAGTGTCGCGCTGCTGATCGGCCTGAGCGGATGTGCCCCCTACGGTGCGCCTGTCGTGAGCGAAACCGCCACCAACCGGGTCATGAAGTATGAGACGGGAACCGTCCGCTCCGTGCGTCATGTCGCGGTCCAGGGTACGACGGAAAAGACCGTCGGTTCGCTTCTGGGTGCGGCTGCCGGAGCGGCACTCGGTCACACGATCGGCAAAGGCAGAGGTCGGGACCTGGCGACGATCGCCGGCGGACTGGCCGGTGCCTACGTCGGAAACGAAGCCTCCAAGGCCAACGCATCGGAGTTGACGATCCGCACCGATAAGGGCCGCACGATCGTCATCGTGGTCAAAGGGACCGGATACTATCCCGGCGAACGGGTCCGTATCGTGAAAAACGGTTCCGAGGTCGCCAGCGTCGAACCCCTCTGATAGCGGAGCAACACCCCGGCGGCCGACGGCGGCCTCCCGAAAACTACGAGAAAGGATCGATATGCCCCATCCCCTGGCCGGAAAACCGGCGCCCCTGGAACTTCTCACCGATATTCCCGCGCTCATCAGCGCCTACTATACGGAACGGCCCGATCCCTCCGATCCCGCTCAACGGGTGAGTTTCGGAACCTCGGGTCACCGGGGCAGCGCCTTCAAGCGGAGCTTCAACGACGCCCACGTCGCCGCCATCACCCAGGCGGTCTGCGATTATCGGCGGGAGCGGGGGATCGACGGGCCGCTCTTCCTGGGCAAGGACACCCACGCCCTCTCCACCCCCGCCGAGCG
>CAZGGT010000148.1:0-2266 GCA_964525335.1 uncultured Nitratifractor sp.
ACCACGTACTCCCCGGGACGCATCTCGTCGAGGACCAGGCTGGGGCGCTTGACCCGGCGGCGCTTGAGGGGCTTGTTGATGGAGAGGATCAGTTCGCCGGGGCCCAGGAGGTTGAGGATCCCCTCCTGGTAGACGAAGCGGAGCCGCTCCAGCTCCACCAGCTGGCTCCCCCGGACCAGGGATTCGCTTTTGGCGATGATGGTAACGGCTTTGTCGGGGTGAGCTTCGATGAGCTTGTTGGGGTCGGCCACCTCCAGCTCCCGCCACTGCCGTGCGGGGGGAAGGCTCTCCCGGGGAAAGTGCTCCCTCCCCACGAGAGGTGCCCCGAGGGAGTAGATCTCCTCCAGCTCCTCCGTCAGATCCTCGCAGGCGACGCTGCGCAGCTCGGCGGGAAAGGGGCGGGCCAGCTCCTCCAGGTGCCAGAGCCCCAAGGAGTCGATGTCTTTGACGAAACTCTCCCAGGGGCTCGCCTCCGCCCGGGCACGGAGCGCCTCGAAAGCCTCCGCCTCCAGGGCCAGGAAGGCGGGCCCCATCCGCACCGCCTCCAGCTCCTCGCCGAAGCGCTTCTGGCTGTCGGGGTCGAAGGGATGGATGCTCTCGATCTCCTCGTCGAAGAGGCTGATGCGCCAGGGATGCTCCGCCCCGGGAGCGTAGAGGTCCACGATATCCCCCCGCACCGAAACCTCTCCCGGGGCGGTGACCAGGTCGACGAAGTGGTAGCCCCAGCGGTAGAGCAGATCCTTGAACGCCTCCCGCTCCAGGGTCTCGCCGAACTCGATGGCGTACTCGCCGAAGCACTCCTCCCGGGGCAGGGGGATCGTCAGGGTGTGGACGGGGGAGATGAGGACCTTCTCCCCCTCCGCCCGGTACCAGGCCCCCAGGGCTCCGAAGAGCTCCCGGATCTCCCGGTCGTAGCTCCGCAGGTCCTCCCCGGGAGCGACCCGCATCTGGGGCAGGACGAAGGGACGGATCCCCAGGTACTCCGCCACGCTCCGGGCCTGCTGCGCCCCCCGGTCGTCCCGGACGATCAGCAGTTCGGCCCGTTCGGCGGCGGGGGTTTCGCGGAGGTATTCGAAAAGTCGTGCGCTGTCCATCGGTATCTGTCGCTTTGTATGGGATTTTCAGTCGGATAGAGATGAGAGTCTGTTTCGATGTTTTCGCGGGTTCTCTCTGCAATCGAGAACCGCATAGATCCGGATCTCTTCTTCGGCGATCCGATAGTAGATCGCATAGGGGAAACGGTGCGTCAGCATCCGATGATACCCGTTCCACGAACGGGGATGGATGCCTGCGTAGAGAAGCAACGAATCGATATCGGCGCTCACGCTATCGAGAAAATATTCCCCGATTCCCGGATTCTGCGCCTCGTAAAACTCATACCCTCTCAGGAGATCCTCCCGGGCACTGCGGAGCAGTCGGATCTTCATCGACCCACAAGCTCCCTGCGTACGGCTCTCCAATCCAGCCACTCTTCCTCACCCTCTTCCAAAAGGCGTTCCCGATCTTCGAGAATCTTCCGGTGCCACCGGGGCGGGGTCTTCTTCTCGTAATGGGCCCGTAGATCTTCCCAGAGCTCCTCCATGGCCTGCAACTTCTCCTCGAGACTCATCTTTTCGATATCCAGTACCATCCACTGCTCCCTTTTTGACTCGGGCGTATCTTTTTTCAATTATACCCCATCGCCTTCAGAAACGCTTCCACCGTATGGAAGGAGCCGAAGACCAGGTAGCGCTCGTGGCTGAAGAGCTGGCCGTCGAAGCAGCTCCAGGGGATCTCCAGCTCCTCCAGGACCCTCTGGAGCGCCTCCATGGGGGCGGCCCGCTCCGTTTCGATGGGGATCAGCTCCACCCGCTTGAGTTTCGGGGCCAGGAGGGAGAGGACCTCGGCGTACTCTTTGTCCGCCAGGGCGTTGTAGATCAGCACCGTCCCCGGCTCCAGGACCCGGGCAAGAGCCCGGGCCGCCAGGGGATTGTGACCCACGTCGATGCGGACATTGTCGCGCAGGGGATAGTAGCGCCCGAAGAGCTCCAGGCTCCGCAGCTCCTCCGGGTCGGCGGAGATGCCGGCGAGCTCCAGGGCCCGCAGGGCCGTCCGGGCGTTCTCCCGCAGAAAGGGGGGCCAGAGTATTTCTTCGAAAAGAGCGTTGAGTGTTGAGTGTTGAGTGTTGAGTGATTCAGTAGGTTTGTCCATTTCGTCCATGCGGTAGAAACGGGCTTTTTTCTCGGACAGGATCTCTTCCGCCACCCGGTAGACCTCGGGATGGGGC
>CAZGGT010000149.1:0-2456 GCA_964525335.1 uncultured Nitratifractor sp.
CCTCCCGGTCCGGCAGGGAGAGATGGATGCGCCGGTCGAAACGTCCGGGACGCAGCAGCGCTTCGTCGAGCATCTCCATGCGGTTGGTGGCGGCGATGACGATGACGCCGCTGTCGCTGGCGAAGCCGTCCATCTCCGTCAGGAGCTGGTTGAGGGTCGCTTCCCGCTCTTCGTTGCGCAGGCTCCCCCGGTGCCGCCCCACGGCATCGATCTCGTCGATGAAAACGATGCTCGGCGCCGCCTTTTTGGCCGCCTGGAAAAGCTCGTGGACCCGCCGGGCCCCCATCCCCACGTAGATCTCAACGATGTTGGCGCCGCTCTGGTAGAAAAAGGGCACGCCCGCTTCCCCGGCCACCGCCTTGGCGATGAGGGTCTTTCCCACCCCCGGAGGTCCCACCAGCAGCACCCCTTTGGGGAGGCGGATGTCGAACTTGCGGTAGCGGGCGGGATGTTTGAGAAAATCGATGATCTCTTCCAGGTCCTCCTTGACCTCTTCGATCCCGGCGACATCGGCGAAACGGACCCGGGAACGGATGGGAACGAGGGCTTCATTGGGCGGAAGCTCCTCCCGGGAAACCGGCTGCCGTCCCTTCCGGGCGGAAGAGGCCGCCGCCCCATGTTCCAGCCGATCCCTCCGGGAGAGGTAGTAGATGACCACCGCCAGACCGATGAGCAGGAGAAAGAGCAGGATCAGACCCGTCCGGGCCAGGCTCCACTCCTCCTCCACTTCGATGGGATATTCGCTTCCCAGCAGCTTCAGGTCCACGGCCGCCACGGGAATGCGGTAGATCCTCCGGGTGGTCCGGACATAGAGGTAAGGATCCCGCTCCACGACCCGGGTGATGAGCTTCTTCTGCCGGAGCACCTCCAACTGATCGGCGGTAATGAGCCGGGCGTTGTCCCGCAGCAGGAGGAACAGTCCCAGCAGGAGCAGCACCCCAAGGAGCACCGCGATGATCCGGACGTTTTTAGAGCGCAAATCGGGCATGGTTCTCCTTTGCTTCCACTTCGACCTTCGACAGGTAGACCCAGGTGTGTTCCAGGGACTCTTCGCTGGCGATCCGGACCCGGTTGTAGTACTGGTCGTATCCCCGGTAGATCCCGTCGTTCCCCTGCTCCACCAGGACCGTCAGATCCCGGTCGTGTGCCTGTCGGAAGGCGAGGTTCTTGCGGCGGACGATCTCCGTCAGCTCCCGGTGCCGGGCCTTGGCCACGTCGCCCCGCACCGGCGGGAGCCCCAGGCCCGTGGAGGCGGTCCCCTCTCTCGGGGAATAGGTAAAGGCATGGAGATGGGTCAGGGGCAGCGCTTCTACCCGCTCCATCGCTTCGCGCCACTCCGCCTCCCCCTCCCCCGGATGGCCGACGATGAAATCGGTCCCCAGGGCGTAGCCCGCCTCCGCCAACTCCTCGAAGAGGGCCCGGTCTTCGGGATAGCGGTTGCGGCGGTTCATCAGCTCCAGCATCCGGTCGGAGGTGTGCTGCAGCGCGATGTGGAGGTGCCGTGCCATCCAGGGCTCCCGGAGCAATTCCTTGAACTCGTCGTCGATCTGGATCGGCTCCATCGACCCGATGCGGATCCGGCGCACCCCCCGGATCTGGCTCAGGCGTTTGAGGAGCTTGGCCATGGAGCTTCCCCGGTCTCGGCCGTAGCTGCCGACGTTGGTCCCCGTGAGGATGAACTCCCCGAAGCCGTTGGCCGCCAGGCGGCGCACCTGCTCCAGGATCTGCTCTTCGTCGTGACTCCGGGCGTCGCCCCGGACGAAGGGGATGATGCAGTAGCTGCAGCGGAAGTCGCACCCCTCCTGGATCTTGATGAAGGCACGGCTCTTGCCCACGAACTCGCTGACGACGGTGGAGTCGATATGCTCCAGGTCCCCCAGCTCGCAAAAGCCGTCGGGACGGTGGAGGATCTCGTTGATCCGCTCCTTCTCCGAGTGGCCCATGACCCCCTGGACCTTGCCAGCTTGGAGCAGCTCCTCGCCTTTGGAGTGGGCGCCGCAGCCCGCCAGGATCACCCGGGCGCCGGGATTGCGCCGTTTGAGGGCGTTGATGTAGCCCCGGACCGTGGCGTCGGCCCCGTTGGTGACGGTGCAGGAGTTGACCACCACCACGTCGGCCTCCAGCTCGTCGCCGCTGAGCTCGAAATCCTTCAGCCGGCTCATCATCACCTGGGTGTCGAACTGGTTGGTCCGGCAGCCGAAGGTCTTGAAGTAGACCTTGTCCCGTTTCATGCGCCGGCCTCCCCGCTCCCGGGTTCACCGGAGGGCAGCCGGGGAGTGGGCATCCCCCGCTCCAGATAGAGGGACTGGGTAGGATAGGCCAACGCGATGCTCTCCTCCTGCCGGACCCGCTCCAGGATCTCGCTGCTGATGGTACTGCGCAGGGTCAGGGTGGCGAAAGCGTTGGTGAGATACCAGACGCTCACCCGTACCCCGTAGGGCTCGATGAAGGTGAAG
>CAZGGT010000150.1:0-3307 GCA_964525335.1 uncultured Nitratifractor sp.
CGGCGAATCCTTCGACGCTCTGCTGGAGCATCCCTCCGTGCGGATCCTGCGGATCGTCAGCTCCGAGACTCCCGATCCGGTGGAGTACGACCAGGAGGAGGACGAATGGGTGCTGCTCCTGGAGGGCTCCGCGGTCCTGGAGCTGGGGGGAAAGCGGGTCGAACTGCGCAAGGGCGAGCATCTCTTCATCCCCGCCCGCACCCCCCACCGGGTCCTGGAGACGGAACGGGGAACCCTCTGGATCGCCGTCCATATTGGATAATTTTTCTCCACAACTTGATTTTTTTCCGCCATTCGGATATACTGCGGGAAAAATTTCGGAAAGGAGGATGGCATGAACTTCAGCATCAACGGCTACGAACGGCACTTCAACAAAGAGAGCTCCATCCTCCTGCTTCGCCTCTGATTTCCTTCCCGATTTTTTTCAGAAGATTTTTCGTGACTTCCGTTACGGTTTCGGTTTAGCCCCTTTTGGGTAAAATCGATCAGATTTTTTTCGCAATCCAGCAAAGGTCCAAGCATGAGCAAAGAACGCATCGTCATTTTCGACACCACACTCCGCGACGGGGAGCAGAGCCCCGGCGCCAGCATGAACACCGAAGAGAAGATCCAGATCGCCAGTCAGCTGGAGAAGCTGGGGGTCGACGTCATCGAAGCCGGCTTCGCCGCGGCGAGCCCCGGAGACTTCGACGCCATCCACAAGATCGCCCAGCGGGTCAAAAACTCCACCGTCTGCTCCCTCGCCCGGGCCCTGGAGAAGGACATCAAAGCCGCCGGAGAGGCCATCGCTCCCGCGCCGAAGCGTCGGATCCATACCTTCATCGCCACCAGCCCCATCCATATGGAGTACAAACTGCGGATGAAGCCCGAGGAAGTGATCCGACGGGCCGTGGAAGCGGTGGAGTACGCCCGCACATTCGTCGAGGACGTGGAGTTCAGCTGCGAGGACGCCGGGCGCAGCGACATCGGCTTCCTCAAGGAGATCTGCGACGCCACCATCGCCGCCGGAGCGGGGACCATCAACCTCCCCGACACCGTGGGGATCCGCCTCCCCCAGGAGATCACCGAAATGATCCGCGAAATGCGGGAACACATCGGCGAACGGGCCATCATCTCGGTCCACAACCACAACGACCTGGGCCTCGCCGTCGCCAACTCCCTGGCCGCCATCCAGGCGGGAGCCCGGCAGGTGGAGTGCACCATCAACGGCCTGGGAGAGCGGGCGGGCAACGCCGCCCTGGAGGAGATCGTCATGGCCCTGAAGGTCCGCAGCGACGTCTTCAGCGAGGTCGAAACCGGGATCAACACCCGGGAGATCTACCCCACCAGCCGCCTCATCGCCTCCATCACCGGCATCGAGCCCCAGCCCAACAAAGCGATCGTCGGCAAAAACGCCTTCGCCCACGAGAGCGGCATCCACCAGGACGGGGTCCTCAAAAACAAGCGGACCTACGAAATTTTCTCTCCCGAAGAGATCGGCCTCGACACCAAGGACACCCTGGTCCTGGGCAAGCACTCGGGCCGGGCCGCCTTCAAAGACAAGCTGGAGAAGCTCGGCTTCACCCTGAACGACAAAGAGCTCAACGAAGCCTTCGCCCGCTTCAAGGAGCTGGCCGACAAGAAAAAGGAGATCTACGACGACGACCTCCGGGCCCTGGTCACCAGCCAGATGGCCAACATCGAAAAAACCTGGGAACTGGTGGCCCTCCAACTCATGGATTCCACCGGCGGGGTCCCCAGCGCCGCCGTCACCATCCGCAAGAGCGACGGCAGCGAGATCACCGACGCCGGGATCGGCGACGGCACCATCGACGCCGTTTTCAAGACCATCGACCGGATCACCGGCCAGCACGGCCAACTCATGGACTACAAGGTCAAGTCGGTCTCCCGAGGCAAGGACGCCCTGGCCAACGTCACCGTCCAGGTCGCTTTCAACGACAACGAACCCGCCGTCATCGGCCACGGCCTGAGCATCGACACCATGCTCGCCTCCGCCCGGGCCTACCTGGGGGCGCTCAACAGCTACCTGAGCATGGAGGGGATGCTCAAAAAGCGCAACGCCGACAGCGGCTGCAACGTCTGAGAGGGCAGACGCCCCCGACGCTTCTTCTGAACTTCATCGAAGCTTCAAACACTTTTCGGTAAAATATCTGCTCCAAAATTCTTGCTCGTTTTTGGCCGGCCCCCGGGGGTCGGGAGAACGGGCTATCAAACCAAAAGAAGGACTTCAATGAACTGTTACGAAACACTGTTCGTCGTCAAGCCCACCCTCACCTCCGAGGAGATCGAAGGGCAGATCGCACGGGTCAAAGAGATCATTGCCGAAGAGGGCGGAGAACTCCGGGCCACCGATGACATGGGAATGCGCCGCCTGGCCTACCCCATCGAAAAGCAGGAGCGCGGCTACTACACCGTCGTCTACTACACCGCCCCCTCCTCCCTCGTCGGAGAGCTGGAGCGCCAGCTGCGCTACAACGAAGAGATCCTGCGCTTCATGACCGTGAAGTACACCAACAAGAAAGAGCTGGGTGTCTTCGAAAAGATGGTCGAAGCCGCCAACAAAAAAGCTTCCGCTCCCGTCGAAGCCCCCAAAGCCGAGGCTCCCGCCGCGGAGGAGAAGCCCGCCGAGAGCGAAGCGCCCGAGACCGAAGCACCCGCTCCCGAAGCGGCTGCCGAGAACACCGAGGCGTAACCCGCCCGCAAGCCCAAGGAGCTTCCCATGTACAACCGAGTGATCCTGGTCGGAAACCTGACCCGCGACGTCGAGATCCGCTACTCCCAGAGCGGCAGCGCCATCGGCAAGGTGGGCATCGCCACCAACCGCCGCTTCAAAGGAGCCAACGGCGAACAGCGGGACGAGACGATGTTCATCGATCTCACCTTTTTCGGACGGACCGCCGAGATCGCCAACCAGTATCTCCGGAAGGGAAGCAAGGTTCTCGTAGAGGGACGACTGGTCCTGGAGCAGTGGACCGCCCAGGACGGCACCAAGCGGAGCAAACACTCCATCACGGTGGACAACCTGCAGATGCTCGACCGCCCCGGTGAGAACCAGGGCGGTGGCGGCAACTACGGCGGCGGAGAGAGCTACAACCAGGGGGGCAACAGCTATCAGCAGCCCACCGCTCCCGCCGCGGCACCCAGCCAATCTCAGCAGCCCGCCCAGCCCAGTGTCCCCGAGATCGACATCGACGAAGACGAAATACCATTCTAGGAGTACCCCAATGGCCGAAAGAAGAAAATTCAAGAAACGCTACTGCCGCTACTGCGAGCAGAAGGTCGAGTTCATCGACTACAAAGACCTCAA
>CAZGGT010000151.1:0-14787 GCA_964525335.1 uncultured Nitratifractor sp.
ACAGGCTATAATACCCCTTCAAAAACCCACCGAAAAGGACAAACGATGAAACACCTGCAGACGATCGCGCTGGGAGCGCTCCTCCTGGCGGGGACGACGCTCTCCGCCAAACCCAACATGGAGATGAACAAGGAAGCGCTCAAAAAGATGCAGCAGATGGCCGGGGAGAAGAGCCCCTACTACCGGGCGAAGAGCGAAGCCTTCCCCAAAGACTATTTCCTGGTCAGCCAGAACCTCCCCTTCCTGGTGGGCGTAGCCCTCTTCCATCCCCAGGGAGACCGGCTCAAGCTGAGCCCCGAGCAGATGAAGGAGATCATGGCCCTGAAGAAAAGTACGGTACCCGCCGCCATGAAAGCGGCGAAGCAGATCAAAGAAATGGAGAAAAAACTGGCCGCCGGAATCCTCGAAGAGGGCAAGAGCCCCGAGGCGCTCGACCCGCTGGTGGACAAGATCGCCGCCGCCCGGGCCGCCCTCACCAAGGCCCATCTGCGCTGCATCGCCAAGATGCGCAAGATTCTGAGCCCCGAGCAGTACCGGACCCTTCTGGAGCTCGCCGCCTCCAAATAACCAGCTCTTTCCGCTTCCCCGGATCGGCGGGAAGTGCTCCTTCTCCCCTACTACAAATCCGGCCGTAACAAGATCCCCTCAGCGCAGGAGCAGCAGCGGAACGATCTCCCCCTCTTCCGCCGATCCCCGGCTCTCGTCGAGAATCGCCAATGCGTCGCACTGCGCCATCGTCCGAAAATTGGAGGTCTGCTGGGATCCCGCGTTTTGGACGAAGATCCGTCCCTCCCAATACTCCAGATTGACCCGGACCAGATCGACCCTCCCCTCTTTGGCCCGAAGCGTTTCGGCGACGATGGCGGGAACCAGGGGATCGAGCGCTTCCCTCATGCCGGCCAGTTTGCGGACGGCGGGCAGAAGGAAGAGCCGGGCGTTGGCCAGGAGGGCCGCCGGATAGCCGGGAAGCCCGAAGAAGAGCTTCTCACCCCGGGTCCCGAAGATCAGCGGTCTTCCCGGACGGATGTTGGTCTGAGTGAAATGGATCTCCAGGCCGAGTTCGGCGGCGATCTCCCGGGTGAAGTCGTAGCGCCCCTTCGAAGCGCCCCCGCTGCTGAGAAGCAGGTCGTTGTCGGCCAGGGCTTCCCGGAACCGGGGGAGCAGACGCTCCGGATCGTCCCGGACGATTCCGTAGTAGCGGATCTCGGCATAGGGGGCGAGCATCTCCCGGAGAATGTAGTGGTTGCTGTTGCGCACGCCGGGGAGCTCCGGAGACTCCCAGGGCTCCCGGACTTCGTCTCCGGTGACGAGGATCCCGATCCGCGGACGGGTCCGCACCCGGGGAGTGTAGTGGGCCAGATGGGCCAGGAGCGCCACGCTCCGGTCGTCCAGTACCCTCCCCGCCTCGAGAACGGCTTCGCCGCGCTTCAGCTCGGAACCGGCGGGATTGACGAGGTCGCCCCGTTTCGGAGCCCGGGGGATCGTCACCCGGCTTCCCTCCACCGTGACATCCTCGATCCGCACCGCCGTATCGGCTCCCTCGGGGACGACGGCTCCGGTCATGGTCGCCACCGCCTCCCCCGGACCGATCCGCTTCGGATAGGGGACGCCGGCCCGGCTCTCTCCCACGATCTCCAGCGTCGCGGGAAAACGCTCCACCCCCTCCAGGGCGAAGGTGAACCCGTCGATGGCGCAGGTATCCTCCCCCGGCAGGTCGAAGGGGGCGGCACACGCTTCGGCCAGGACCCGCCCCCGGGCCTCCTCCAGGGTCACCCGCTCCGTTCCGCACTCCGGCACACGCTCCAGGATCAGCTCCCGGGCCTCCCTCCAGGGACGGCTCTCTCGACGGTCCCGGTTCATCGGATCTCCCGGATCGACTGGAGCAGACCGCCGTGGGCACGGCGCAGGACCTCTTCCCGGGAGATCCTCTCTCCGATCAGGAAGCGGGGAAGCCAGAGATCGAAGGCCGTCCGTTCGAAATAGATCGCCGCCGAAGGAACCGCCGCCACCGGCACCCCCTCGATCCAGCCGAAGGTGAGCATGTTGCCGGGCTGGATCGGGTTGCCCCGGACGAAGCCCTCCACCCCCGCGTCGCGGATCGCCTTGTAGGTGACGTCGTCGGGATCCACGGAGGTGCCGCCGGTGAGGATCACGATATCGTAGCGGGAGGCGAATTCGACGAGAGTCTCCCGGATCCGTTCCCGGTCGTCGGGGAGGATCACCTTTTCTTCGATGGTGCAGAGCAGCTCTTCGAGCTTGGGTTTGAGCTTGTCGTAGAAGCGGTCTTTGATCCGTTTGTGGTAGACCTCGTTGCCGGTGATGATGAGTCCGGCGCGCCGGGGCCGGAAGGGAACGACCCGGAGGATGCCCCCTTCGGCGATCCGCACCGCCTCTTCCACTTCGCTCCGGGGAGCCACCAGGGAGATGATCCGGACCGCTGCGAGCTTGTCGCCCTCCCGGACGACGCTGTTGTTGTAGATCGTGGGGCAGGAGGGCTCCCCCACGCTGTTGAAAGCGAAAAGGCGATCGATGTCGATCTTGCAGACGCCGAAGGCGTCGGAACGGATGTCGATCTTGCCCTCCTTGGGGGTGTCGCCGGCGACGGTATGCTCCCCCGCCAGCGCCTGCGCCAGCATCCGGGCGGCGTCATCTTCGTGGAGTTCGTCGGCCCCGATCTCGAAGACGTAGACCGACTCTTTCCCGATCCTCCGAAAGGTCTCGATATCCTCCGGCCGGATCCGGTGCCCCTTTTTGAAGATTCTTCCTTTGAACCCTTTGTCGGGATCGATGGCGGTGATGTCGTGCAGAAGCGCTTCTCCGATCGCCTCCTCCACGGGAACGATTTTGGCCATGGGAACTCCTTGTCAAAAGATGGTGGGCTGGACGCCGCTGTTGTCGACGCCCCCCTCGGCGTTGACCCGGAGGATCTGCTCCCAGAGGCGGGTGGCCGCCTGGTGGTAGCGCCGGGTCGTTTCGCATTCGGGAGCCAGGGAGACGATGGGCATCCCCGCGTCTCCCCCCTCCCGGACCGCCGGTTCGATGGGAATCTCCGCCAGGACCCGCGTCTCGTAAGCCTCCGCCAGTTTCGGCGTGGTCCCCTTGCCGAAGATGGGATACTCCTTTCCGGAATCGGGGCAGATGAATCCGCTCATATTCTCCACGATCCCCGCGATGGGGATGTGGAGCTGCCGAAACATGTCCAGGGCCCGCACCGTGTCGTCGAGGGCCACCTTCTGGGGAGTGGTGACGCAGACGCCGGCGGTGATGGGGAGGTTCTGGGCCAGGGCGATCTGGGCGTCGCCGGTGCCAGGGGGCATGTCGAAGATCAGCACGTCCAGCTCTCCCCACTGGATGTCGGCCAGCATCTGCTCGATCGCCTGGGTCACCATCGCCCCCTTCCAGATCAGGGAGGCGTCGGGAGCGATCAGGGATCCCATGCTCATCACCTTGACGCCGTGGGCGACGATCGGCTTGATCCGGTTGCCCAGGAAGACCGGCTGCACCCCTTCGATCCCCATCATCCGGGGAACGTTGGGGCCGTAGATGTCGCTGTCGAGGAGGCCGACCCGTTTGCCCTGCTGCGCCAGGGCCAGGGCGAGGTTGACGGTGGTCGTGGTCTTGCCCACGCCCCCCTTGCCGCTGCTGACCATCACGAAGCTGGCGACCTCCGGCAGGACGTTGCGCCCCCGGGAGCTGGTCTCCCGGGGTTTGGGAGGCTGGCGGATCTCCAGAAAATCGAGGGGAATCCCCGCCGCCTCCAGGCGTTTTTCAAGCTCCAGCCTCAGCTGTCCGGCCACCGTCTCCGACGCGGAGGGGATCGCCAGAACGATCCGCACGCCGTCGGCTCCCTCTTCCACCGATTCGACGAACCCGTATTCCGAAACGCTTTTCGGGAACCCGGGATAGAGGACCTCCGAAAGGATCTTCCGCACCGCCTCGACCGTTGGTATCGTCATCGCCACTCCTTCATCCCGGATCCCACTCCCGACCGGCCGCCGGACACGGTACGGGGGGAGAGGGTCCGGATTCAAAATCTATCGCGCATTATACCGATTTGATCTCCGGTTCCCGGTTCCGACTCCACGGCCGCCTGCGGTCTACCAGGATGCCGGAAGCCGAGGGGTGGGAACCAGGCGCGGAACCCGCTTCTCCTCCGGCCCTCATCCGCCCAGAACGCTCCGGAGCAGACGCAGCGCCAGGAGAATCAGGATGCCTGCGATGATGCGGCGGATCGTCTCCGGGCGCAGACGGGTGTGGAGGAGGTGATTGCCCAGAAACCCTCCCAGGATCGCCCCCGCGACGCAGCTCGCCAGCAATCCCCAATCCAGGGTCACGAAGGTGGCGTAGCTGAGAAAGGAGCTCAGGGAGGAGAAGGGGACCACGAAGCTCACCGCGACCGCCACCTCCCGGGGCGGAAAGCCCAGGAGGATCAGCAGCGGCAGCAGCAGGTTGCCGCCGCCGACCCCCAGCAGGCCGGCGATGGTCCCCACCCCGGCCCCCAGAAGCCCCATGACCCACCAGGCGTCGAGATGGGCCCGGGCTTCCCGCCGAAACAAAAGCATCATCCCGGCGCTGAAGATCAGAAAGAGGGCGAAGAGGAGCTTCACCAGCTCCGGATCGACATGGCGGCTCAGCTGGGCCCCCAGGGGGGCGAAGACCGGCAGGGTCAGGGCCAGGGGGAGCAGGGCCCGGATCTTCAGGACCCCCCGCCGCCAGTTCATCAGCGACGAGGTGACGGTGGTACTGAATCCCACCAGCAGTCCCGTGGCCTTGGCCAGGTCGAAGGGGACGCCCAGAAAATGCAGGAGGGGGATGACGGCGATCCCCGCCCCGGCCCCCGCCATGGAAAAGAGGGTCGACAGCCCCAGGGTCATGGCGAAGGCCAGCTCCCAGCTCATCGGGAGGGCTCCGGGCTCAGGACCGGTGCGAAGGCTTTTGTGCTCACCAGGACCGTCTCACCGGGCTGCAGCCTCTCCACCTCCCGGCGATCGAGAACCACCTCCACGATCTGCTGGCCGATGGCCACCACCGCCACATGGAGCACATCCCGCCGGACAATCTCCAGCAACTCCCCCCGGAAGGAGAACTTCTGACTGCCCGCGGTCTCCAGGAGACTCTCCAGGGGCGCCGCATCCCCGACGATCCGTCCCTGCTCCAGGGTCAGGACCCGGTCGGCCAGGCGGTAGATCTCGGCGGGATCGTGGCTCACCATCAGGGTCGTGGTCCCGAACTCCCGGTGCAGGCGGGCGATATCCTCCTGGAGCCGTCGCCGCATGGCCGGATCGAGCGCCGAGAGGGGTTCGTCCATCAGGAGCAGCTTCGGCTCTCCCATGAGGGCCCGGCAGAGCGCCACCCGCTGCTGCTGCCCGCCGCTGAGGGTGGCGGGATAGCGCTCCGCCAGGGCCTCCAGGGAGCAGAGAGCCATCAGGCGTTCCGCCAGGGCCCGGTCGGGACGGACGAAGAGGAGATTTTCCCGGACCGTCATATTCTCAAACAGGGCGTAATCCTGAAAAACAAACCCGATGCGGCGTTTGCGGGGCGGCAGGCTGCGACGTCCCTCCATCCAGGGAGCTCCGTCCACGACGATCCGCCCCTCGGCCCGCTCCAGTCCCGCGAGAATCCTCAGGAGGGTCGTTTTGCCGCTCCCGCTCTCCCCGGCTATGGCCACGAAACTCCCGGACTCGATACGCAGCTCCACCGCCAGCTCCATCGTACCGCCGCTTCCCAGAAGCTCTTTGCGCAGGGAGATCTCGATCATCGATCCCCTCCCCGGTTCCGGCTGCGGGAGCGGTTGAAGAGGGCGACCCCCAGCAGCACGGCGAAACTCATTCCCAACATGATGGCGCTGTAGAGGTGGGCCCGGCCGTACTCCATCGTCTCCACATACTCGTAGATCGCCACCGAAGCGACCCGGGTCTCTCCGGGGATCGAGCCGCCGACCATCAGCACCACGCCGAACTCTCCCACCGTATGGGCGAAGGTGACGATCAGCGCCGTCAGCAATGCCGGTTTGATGTTGGGCAGGGCGACCCGCCAGAGGGTTTGCCAGGAGGATTTTCCCGCCAGCCAGGCCGCCTCGATCATGTGGCGGTTGAGGCTCTCGAAGCCGCTCTGGAGAGGCTGGACCATGAAGGGGAAGGAGTAGAGACAGCTGGCCACCACCAAGCCGGGGAAGCTGAAGACCAGCTTCACCCCCAGGGTCTCTTCGAAAAAGGCCCCCAGGGGCGACTGGGCCGAAAGCCCCCAGAGGAGGTAGAAGCCCAGGACCGAGGGAGGCAGGACGATCGGCAGGGCCGTCACCGCTTCGACCAGGGGCTTGGCCCGGCTCCGGGTCCGGGCGAGCCACCAGGCCAGAGGAAGCGCCAGGACAAAGAGAATCAGCGTCGTCACACCCGCCAGCTTGAACGAGAGAAGAAAGGGGGTCCAGTCGATACCGCTCATGAACGAAGCTCCAGAATCGAAAGGGCCGAGGCCTGGAAAAGCACCCGACAGGTCTCCCCCGGCTCCAGGGCCAGAGGCTCCAGGGCCTTCCGGGGCACAAGCGCCTCCAGCAGCGTCTCCCCGCTCCGAAGTTCCACCGCCGCCGACAGCTCTCCCCACTCGATCCCCTCGACCCGGGCGGAGAGCCTGTTGAGCAGGGCCAACTCCCCGGGATCTTCACGGGCCAGGAGCAACTGGGTCCCTTTGATTCCCAGGAGCACGTCGCTCCCCTCTTCCAGCCCCCCGGGCGGCTCCAGTCCCAGCATCGTCAGCCGCTCTCCCAGCGCCTCGAACTCCACGAGGCTCACCCCCTCGTGGAGCCGGAGAGAACGGACACGCCCGGGAAAACGGTTCATGGCAGCAGGTATCCGTACTCCCGGAAGATCTTCCGGGCTTTTTCCCCGTAGAGAAAATCGTAGAAAGCCGCGGCATCTTCATTCCCGACGGCCCGCTTCAGGAGCACCGCCCCCTGACGGATGGGGGTATAGAGCGAGGCGTTGACATCGGCCCACTGGCTCCCCGCCTTCATCCCCCGCAGGCGGGAAGAGAAGAGCGCCGACTTGGCCACCAGAGCGATGTCGGCGGCGGTAAGGGCATAGGCGACGGTCTGGGCGATACTCTCGCCATAGACCAGGCGGGAACGCAGCGCCCCGTAGAGGCCGGCATGTTCCAGAGCTTCCCGCGCCGCCCGCCCGTAGGGAGCGGTCCGGGGATTGGCCACGGCGATCCGGCGAACGGAGGGATCCAGCAGCACCTTCAGCCCACGGGAAAGGTCCCGGGGCCGGGGGCTCAGGAGGACCAGCGCTCCCGACGCATAGGGTCGGGGAGGCGCCGCGGTCACCCCCGCCGCGGCCAGTGCCCCCGGATAATCCATATCCGCCGAGAGAAAGAGATCGTAGGGCGCACCCCGTCGGATCTGGGCCGTGAGTTTTCCGCTGCTTCCTACGACGACCCGGATCTTCGTTCCGGGGTGCTCCGCTTCAAAAGCCCGACTCAATGCCCGCATCGCGTAGCTGACATTGGCAGCGGCCGCGACCGTCACCTCCGAAGCGTTCAGGAATACGAAAGAAACGAGGAGAAGAAGAACCGTCCGCATCGGAGTCCTTTGAGCTCATTCCCGTCCGGCGGAACGGACGGGTTATTTGAAATTGCCAAAAACCAGAGGGGCCTTGAGATCCAGCTTTTTCACCGCCGCGATCACCGCCTGAAGCTCGTCGATCTTCTTGCCGCTGACCCGGATCTCCTCCCCCTGGATGGCGGGGGTGACCTTGAGCTTGAGGGCCTTGATCGCCTTGACGATCTCCTTGGCCTCGTCCCGGTCGATGGTATCGACGATCCGGTAGACCACCTTGATGTTGCCGCCGCTGATCCCCTCCCGCTTCACCTCGTCGAGGGATTTGGGAGAGAGCCCCCGCTTGATCATCTTGGAGAGGAGGATATCCTTGAGGGCGTCGATCTTGGAGTCGGAGGAGCTGGTGAGGGAGAGGGTCTTGGCCTTCTCGTTGAGCTCGATCCCCGTCTGGATTCCCTTGAAGTCGAAGCGGGTCGCCACCTCTTTCTTCGCCTGCTCGATGGCGTTTTTCATCTCCATCATATCCAGCTTGGCGCTGATGTCGAAGTAGTGCTCCTTCGCCTTGGCCATCTCACACCTCCTTCAAAATATCAAACGGAAGGCGCCGCCACCGGCGCCAACCTCAACGTTTCACTTTTCGTTTTTCACTTTTCACTCTTGACTTTTCACCCCGCAAAGCGGTCACTTCTCGATCCGGATCATCGTGATCTTCTCATCGACCACTTCCAGCCGCTTGAGGGCTTCGATCGCCTCGCGCATCTTGCGCTCCCGGCAGCGGTGGGTCGTAAAGAGGAGCCGCACCCGGTCGGCCAGGCGGGAGGGTTTCTGGAGCATCGACTCGATGGAGATCCCGAAATCCCCCAGGGTTTTGGAGACCGCCGCCAGGACGCCGGGGCGGTCGTAGACCTTGAGCTTGAGGTAGTAGTGGGAGAGGATCTCCTCGGGGGGCACCAGCTCCAGGCCGCTTTCGAGCCCTTTTTTGTAGCCCAGCATCGGGCCGGTATTGCCCCGGACGATCTCCACCAGGTCGGCGATGACGGCGCTGGCGGTGGCGTCGCCCCCGGCACCGGGGCCGTAGAACATCGTCTCCCCGACCCGGTCGCCCACGACGCTGACGGCGTTCATCACCCCGTCGACCTTGGCGATCATATCCCCGTCGGGGATCATGGTGGCGTGCACCCGCATCTCGACCCCACGCTCCACCCGCTTGGCGATCCCCAGCAGCTTGATCTCGTAGCCGAACTCCCGGGCGAACTCCACGTCGGTCTGGCTGATCTCCTCGATTCCCTCGATGACGATCTCCTCGGGCTTGGCGTCGATGCCGTAGGCGATGGAGCCCAGGATCAGGAGCTTGTGGGCGGCGTCGAAGCCCCCCACGTCGAAGGTGGGATCCGCCTCGGCGTAGCCCAGCTCCTGGGCCTCCCGCAACACCGCGTCGTAGTCGGCCCCCTCCCGGATCATCTTGGTAAGCATGTAGTTGCAGGTACCGTTCATGATCCCCTTGATGGAGAGGATGTGGTTGGCGCTCAGGCCGTTGCGAAGCCCGCCGATGATGGGAATCCCCCCGGCGACGCTCGCTTCGTAGAAGAGGGGAACCTTCCCGGCGATCTCCTGGAGCTCGTAGCGGTGGTAGGCCAGGAGCGCCTTGTTGGCGGTGACGACGGGCTTGCCCGCCTCCAGGGCTTTGCGCACCAGGCGGTAGGGCTCTTCCACGCCGCCCATCAGCTCCACGACGATATCGACGTCGGCACTCTCGATCACCTCTTCGGGATTGTCGGTCAGGGGAATACCCACTTCCCGGGGTTTGGAGAGATCCCGGACCGCTCCCAGGACGGGGAGGATCTTCCGTCCCGCCCGGGCCTCGATCACATCGGCGTTCTCCAAAAGGATCTTCGCGACACTGGCACCCACGGTACCGACACCCAGAATTCCTACTTTAACCATGTTGGGCCTTCTCCTCGTTGAGCTCTTTGAGATAGCGTTTGATATTCTTGGCGGCCTGGCGGATCCGCTTTTCGTTTTCGATCAGGGCGATGCGGACGTACTCGTCGCCGTATTCCCCGAACCCGATCCCGGGGCTCACCGCCACCTGGGCCTTGAGCAGCAGCTCCTTGGAGAACTCCAGGGATCCCATCTCCCGGGCCACTTCGGGAATCCGGGCCCAGACGAACATACTGGCGTTGGGTCGGCCCACCTCCCAGCCCGCCTTGCCGAAAGCGTCGATGAGGACATCGCGGCGTTTCCGGTACTTGGGGATGACGATCTCTTCCACCAGGTGCTCGTACTCGTCCAGGGCCACCGTCGCCGCCACCTGGATCGGGGTGAACATCCCGTAGTCGAGCCAGGATTTGATCTTCTGCAGGGCGCCCACCAGCTTTTTGTTGCCGACGATGAAGCCGACCCGCCAGCCCGCCATGTTGTAGCTCTTGGAGAGGGTGAAGCTCTCCACGGCCACATCTTTGGCCCCCTCCACCTGAAGGATCGAGGGGGTCTTGTACCCGTCGTAGGTGATGTCGGCGTAGGCGATGTCGCTGATCATGTAGAAACGCTCCCGCCGGGCGATCTCCACCAGCTTTTCGTAAAACTCCAGCCGCACCGTCGCCGTGGTGGGGTTGTGGGGGAAATTGACCACCAGGTATTTGGGTTTGGGGACCGAGTTTTTCAGGGCGCGCTCCAGGTCGGAGAAGAAGCGCTCTTCATCGACTTCGAACGTGCTTTCGTCGAAGGTGAGCTTCATCTTCTCCACGTTGCCCCCAGCCAGGACGAAGGCATAGGAATGGATCGGGTAGGTGGGATCGGGGACGATCGCCACGTCGCCGGGGTTGGTGATGGCCTGGACCAGGTGGACGTAGCCCTCCTTGCTCCCCATGGTGGCCACCGCCTCGGTCTCGGGGTCCAGGACCACGTCGTACTTGCGCAGGTACCAGTTGGTGATCGCCAACCGGAGCTTGTAGATCCCCTTGGAGGCGCTGTAGCCGTGGGTGTGGGGCTTTCGGGCGGTCTCCACTAGCTTCTCGATCACCGGTTCGAAGGCGGGACCGTCGGGATTGCCCATGCTGAAATCGACGACGTCTGCACCGGCGCGGCGCTCCGCCATTTTCAGCTCGTTGACCACGGCGAAGACATACTTGGGCAGCCGGTTGATCTTGTCAAATTGGATTTCGTCGAACATCGTTTACCATACCTTGCTTTTGTTGAGCCGCTGAAACTCTTCGTGGGAGATCTCACGAACGCCTCCCTGGGCGATCATGAAGAAGTGGCGTTTCCCGTCGTTGAGCTTTTTTTCTCCGTTGCGGGTCTTGAAATCGATCTGTCCGTGTCCTACCGCCAGAATGTAGTCTCCTTTCGCCGTATCGAAGGTCAGGTCCTCGGTGGTCACCTTGGCGGTGCGTTTCATGGTCCTCAGGTCGGTATACCCGACCCAGATCTTCGCTTTGGGGTGCATCACCACCAGGCGGTCGGTGACGCTGCCGGCGCTTTCCCGGGGCGTCGGAGGCGTTTCGGGCGTTTCTTTCACTACGGATTCGGTTTTTTGGGGAGCCTCCTTTCCGGATTCCGCTTTCTTCGTCCGCGAGGGAACCCGGGGTTCCAGGGCATCCTCCTCCGTCGCTGCCGTCTTTTCCGCGGTCTTTTCCGCGGTCGGCGTCGTACCGGCGGTCGCCGCCAGAATCATTTTGGAAATCTCCGACAGCCCTTCTCCTTCCCCGGCGTTGCCGCTCATGTTCCCCTCTTCGGCGGCTTTCTGACGCAACTCCTCCGCCTTGGCCTGCTCCCGTTTCACCTGCTTGATGATCCGGGCCTCTTCCGACTCCGCAGCCGCCTTGGTCTCCTCGGAAACCGGAGCGTCGTCCCCGGCTTTGGAACGTTCCTGTTTCTCCGCAGCCGCCGCTTCCCCTGCCTTGACGGTCGGAAGCGATCCGTTCCGTTCCGTACTGCGGTTTTTCTCCGCCCAGGCACCGTTGACCGCAGGCACCTCCTCCGCAGAGACAGGCTCCTCCATCATCGTCTCTTCCTGTCCGTTTCCGAACCAGTTCCGGGCCGTAGAGAGAACCGAGTCATAAAAACTCCCCTTTTTTTCGACCCGGGCGCTGAGGTTACCTTCCGCCCCCGAATCCCCGGGATTGAAAAAGAGCATCCAGCCCGCGCCGGCCGCCAACAGCAGCACCAGCAGCACCAATCCTTTGGAGGCCTTGCCCGGCTCCCGCTCGGTGGGAGTCGCCACCATCGAAACTTTTTCCCCTTCCGAAGGCTGGTGGGCGTCGAAATAGGCCCGACACTCCTCCCGCATTCCGCTCAGATCGATGTGGTATTCCCGTTCCAGAATGGAGAGAAATCCCAATGCCTGAACCTTTTTGAGTCGGCTCCAGTCCCGGGCGACCAGCGCTTCGAGATTCGCCAGAGAAATCCGGGTTTTTTGGCTGATGGAGGGGAGGCTGTGCTCTTCGATGATCTCATTCAACTGCATAACTCATCCTGTGTATCATAATGGCGGCGGCGGCACTGACGTTGAGGGAGTCGAACTCCCGCTTCATCCGGATCGCCACGGTTTCGTCCAGCTTCTGCCGGGCCTTTTTGGAAATTCCCTTCTCTTCGCTTCCCAGGACGAGGGTCCGACGGGAGGCGAAGCGTTTCTCCTCCACCGGCTCTCCTTCCATGGAGGCCCCGTAGAGCCGATGTCCCGCCTGGGAGAGCTCGTGAAGCACGTCGAGGATGTTGCGTTCCACCCGGAAGGGCATCTCCATGAGCGCCCCGGCGCTGGTACGCATCACGGCGGCGTAGTTGAGCCTTCCGATCCCGCTGGCGACAATCCCGTCGACCCCCAGGGCGTAGGCGGTACGAACGATCGCGCCGATGTTTCCCGCATCGGTCAGGGTATCGAAGACCAGGACGAAAGAACCTCCCTTGATCTCCGAAAGGGGCGCTTCTTCGAACTCCGCCATCTCGGCGAGGATCCCCTGGTGGTTCCCTCCCCTGCTGAGCTGCTGGGCCCAACGGTTCTCGATAAACTTGATCCGCGCGCCGAAGGCTTCGAAAAGGTCCTGCGGCAGGACCCCTTTTTTGGCGATGTAGATCTTTTCAATCTTCTCCGGATGGTGCCGCAGGGCGTGCAGCACCACCTGTTTTCCGTAAACAATCATAGGGGATTTTACCATTTTTTCCTAACAGGCATCGGGGAGAGCACCGGACGGGGGCGCGTTTCACTTCTCCGTCAGTCGGCGATACCAGACCTGGACGCTCTCCCCGCTGAGTCGGGCCAAAAGTTTGGCTTTGATTTTTGGAGGAAGGGATTCGGCCAAAAGATCTTCCAGATGAAGCGCCGGTCGCTCCCCTCCGCCCGGGGAGAGAATCACCACCCACTCCCCGCGAAACGCCTCCGCCTCCCGCAGCCGTTCCAAAAGCCGGGCGGCTTCGTCGCGGTAATAACGCTGATGCTGTTTGCTCAGTTCCTTCGCGGCGAAGATCTCCCGCGCCGGCTCCCGTTCGGCGATTTCGCTCAACAGCCGCTCCAGCCGATGGGGCGCCTCGTAGAGAACCGTCGCCCACTCCTGGGCCAGGAGCTTCTCCAGCGCTTCCCGACGCTCCCGCCCTTTGTGGGGCAGAAATCCGTAAAAGAGAAATCGACCGGAAGGGAAACCGCTGGCGGCGTAGGCGGTGGTGACGGCGCTGGGACCGGGCAGTACGTCGTAGGGGAAGCCATGCTCCTGGCAATAGGCCACCAGCAGCTGTCCCGGGTCGGAGATCGCCGGCATCCCCGCGTCGCTGACATAGACCGTCTCCCCGACGCTCAGTCGATCCCTGATCTCCGACAGACGTTTCGGCCCGTTGTGTTCGTTGAACGAGAGAAACTCCGCCTCGGGAAGCTCCTCCAGGATTCTCCGATCCCGCAGGAGCGTCAGGAGACGACGGGTGACCCGGGTATCTTCACAGAGAAAGAGATCGGCATGACGGAAGGTTTCGACGGCACGGTAGGTGATGTCCTGGAGGTTTCCCAGGGGAGTGGGGACAAAAGTAAGCATCGGATTCCCCGAAAAGGGGAAGAGGACTTAGGAGAGCTTGTACTTGTTTTTGAACTTCTCGACCCGTCCGGCAGCATCGACGATCTTCTCGGAGCCGGTGAAGAAGGGGTGGCACTCGTTGCAGATGTCGATGGAGAGTTCGGGTTTGTTGGAGCGGACGACGAACTCGTTGCCGCAGGCACAGGTGACTTTGCACTCCATGTACTCGGGATGGATTCCTTTTTTCATTGCGATGACCTTTATCAAAAGTTATGTTTGTCGATGGGCAACCAACCCATTCCGGCGCTTCGCTTCGATAGGAGAAGCACCCTTCCGCTGTGCGGTGCACAGGGGTCGCTGCAACGCTCTGAGGCGAGACAACTCTCCCAGACCCTACCGGGCATGGGGAAAATTCAGAGCGGTATTATACCGAAATATGTTTTGGGAGAGCTGAGAGCTGAGAGCTGAGAGCTGAGAGCTGAGAGCGGAAAGCGGAAAGCGGAAAGCTTAACCACCTGACAATTTTTCTCAACCCGTGTCAACACTCAACACTCAACACTCAACCCTCAACCCTCAACACTCAACGCTAAACGCTAGACCCTCAACGCTCAACGCTCTCTCTGGGGACGAACTCCAGGACACTGGCGTTGATGCAGTAGCGGTACCGGCCTCCGGGGGCGTCTTTGAAGACGTGGCCCAGGTGGGCACCGCTCTTTTTGGCCAGGACTTCGGTGCGGTGCATGCCGTAGGAGTCGTCGGGGCGCTCCTCCACCGCTCCGGGGATCGGGCGGTAGAAGCTCAGCCAGCCCGAGTGGGAGTCGAAGCGGTCCCGGCTGTCGAAGAGGGGTTCGCCGGAAAACCTGTCGACGAAGATCCCGTCGCCGACATTTTTGAACTTCTCGTACTTCTTGCAGAAACGGGGATCGGTCCCCTTGCGGTAGGCGACGTCGAAGGCTTCGCTCTCCTTCCCGAGTTTGAAAGCGGCCAGCGCTTTGTAAAAGGCTTTGGCATCCAGATACCCGACATGACGGAAACGCTCTTTCCCATCCTCGATGAAGAGGATCGTCGGGGTTCCGGGGATCTTCTCCCCGAGTTCGAATCCTTCGAGCTGTTTCTCCCTCGCCGTCCTCAGCGGCAGGCTCCCCCGGTAGCCGGAGAGGACATCCTCGTTCAGTTTCTCACAGTAGGGGCATCCCTCGGCGTCGATGACCAGGATCTCCTTGCCTCCCAGAGGCGTGA
>CAZGGT010000152.1:0-2292 GCA_964525335.1 uncultured Nitratifractor sp.
GGATGTGATCCTCATCGACGATATGATCGATACCGCCGGGACCATGGTCAAAGGAGCCGCCGCCCTCAAGGAGAAGGGGGCCCACAGCGTCATGGCCTGCTGTACCCATCCCGTCCTCTCCGGCCCCGCCATCGAGCGGATTCGGGAAGGAGCCCTGGATGAGCTGGTGGTTTCCGATTCCATCCCCCTGAATGCGGAGTGCGACAAGATCAAAATCCTCTCCACCGCCAACATGCTCGGCGAAGTGATCCGAAGGGTCTGCAACAACGAAAGCGTCAACTCCCTCTTCGAAATGCAGTGAGAGGGCGCGGATGAGTTGGGTCGAAGATCTCAGGGAAGCGGTCTCTATCAACTCCCACACCCTCAACAAAGAGGGGGTCGACGCCACCGGCCGCCTCTTCCGCCGCTGGCTGGAGGAGCTGGGATACGAAACCGTCGTCCATCGCCGGGAACTGATCGGGGATCATCTCCATTTCAGGGCTCCCGCCAAAGGAGCCCAGCGGATCCTGCTCCTGGGACATCTCGATACGGTTTTCCCTCCGGGAACGTTCGAGGGGTTCCGTCAGGATGAGGAGTGGGTCTACGGCCCCGGCGTCTGCGACATGAAAGGGGGCAACGTGGTCGCCGTGGAGGCGCTGCGGGAGATCCGTCGGCGCTTCGGGGAGATCCACGACATCGACGTCCTCTTCGTCAGCGACGAAGAGACCGGCAGCGACGACTCCCGCGCCCTGACCGGCGAATTGGCGAAGGAGTACGATCTCTGCTTCGTCTTCGAAGCGGCGGGACCCGACATGAACGTGGTGGTCGGACGCAAGGGGATCGGCACCTTCGAGATCGAGATCGAGGGGCGGGCGGCCCACGCCGGCACCAGCTACGCCCGGGGGATCGACGCCAACCTGGAAGCGGCCCACAAGCTCCGAAGGCTGGTGGAGCTCACCGACCTGGAGAGGGGCTCCACCGTCAACGTCGGCCGGATCGAAGGGGGCATCGGCGCCAACACCGTCAGCCCCCGCGCCCGGCTGCTCCTGGAGCTGCGCTACGCCGACCTGAACGAAAAGGAGCGGCTCCTCCGGGCCCTCGACGAGATCGTGGAGACCGACTACGTCCGGGGGACGAACGCCCGCCTTTCCGGCGGGATCCAGCGGGACGTCATGGAGCCCAACCGGCGCCAGACGGAGCTGATCCATGCGATGGAGCGTCTCAGCGGACACGCACTGCCCACCGAGAGCCGGGGCGGGGTGAGCGACGCCAACCTGGTCGCCGCGGCGGGGACCACGACCCTCGACGGCCTCGGTCCCTACGGAGATGGGGACCACACCGAGCGGGAGCGTGCCCTCAAAAAAAGCTTCGACGAGCGGATCGGGCTGATGAGCGCCGTCCTGGGCCATCACCAGGAGAAAGGGAGGATCGTATGAGCAAACGGAGAGTGGGAATCTGGCTCTACCAGAACGGCGGGGGCGACATCATCGAGGCGAAGATCGTCGCCAAACTGGCGGAACGGGGGATCGAGGCGGAGACGGGCCTCAACCTCCGGCACGCCTGGGTGGAGAGCGGCTCGATCCTCTGCCCCAACCGCAAAGGGGAGATCGTCCGGATGGAGGAGCTCGACGCCTTCTACAGCTACAACGCCGGGGAGCAGACCCAGTACCAGATGTACCTCTACGAAGCCCTGGACCGGGTGATTCCCTGCGTCAACAACTACCGCTCCTTCGCCCTGACGGAGGACAAGTTCCAGACCGCCCATCTCCTGCGCAACCACGGAGTCTCCACTCCCGACTTCCGCCTCTGCCACCGGGACGACTCCCAGCGGCTGCGGCAATTCATGGAGGAGTGGGAACAGATGGTCTACAAGCCCACCGACGGCTGGGGCGGCGTCGGCCTCACCAAGATCGACTCCCGGGAGACCCTGGACATGCTCATGCCCTTCCTCAACCAGATGGACCTCCGCTTCTTCTACGTGGAGCGTTTCGTCGACTACGACCGGACCGACTACCGGGTCGACATCGTCGACGGAGAGTACATCGGCTGCTACGGCCGCAAAGCGGGAGGCGGCGACTGGCGGACCAACGTCACCAGCGGCGGCAGCGTCTTCCTGCGGGAGCCGGAGCCCGAGGTGGTCGACCTGGCGATGCGGGCCGCGGAGGTGACGGGACTGGAGATCGCCGGGGTCGACATCATCTACGACCGCAAACGGGAGGAGTTTCTCGTCCTGGAGGTCAACGGCATCCCCGCCTACGCCACCCCCGAGCAGGAGGCGATGGGACTGGATTTCAACGACCGCAAGATCGAAAA
>CAZGGT010000153.1:0-3085 GCA_964525335.1 uncultured Nitratifractor sp.
CGTCTCAGCATCGGTATCGTCCTCTTTCCCCGGGACGGCACCGACAGCGACCTCCTCCTCAGCCGGGCCGACGAAGCCATGTACATCAGCAAAAAAGAGGGCGTACCCGTCCTCTATTGCCGCCACGCCCGATAAGCCGCCGGGGAACGCGTCGAAACACTACAATACGATATGATCCAGCTTCTCCTGGAGTTTTTCCAGGTTTTTCAGGGCCAGCTTCCGTCGACCCGTCTCCAGAATCCCTTCGGCCTTGAGCTGCTTGATGTGACGGTCCACCACGTGACGGACGGTCCCGATGAGCTTGGCGATCTCCGCATGGGAGAGGTTCTCCAGCATATTCCGCCCATTCTTCCTGCTTTGTTCGATGTTCTCGACGATCAGTTTGATGAGCCGTTCCTTGGTATCGAGCAGGGTCAGATCCGATGCCAGCTCCTCGACATGACGGATCTGCCCGGCGACATACTTCAGGACGATCTCCCCGAAAACCGGATAGTCGTACATCCACTCCCGGGCCTTGCCGATGGGGACCCGAAGCGCTTCTCCCGCCTCCAGAACCTCGCTCATCACTTCGTGGGGCCGGCCGTCGAGGAGGGTGACGGTGTCGTACATATCTCCCCGTCCCAGCAGATAGAGGGTCTGCTCTTTGCCGTTGTTGAGATTCATCTGGAAGATCTTCACCTTCCCGCTCATGAAAATGAAAAAATACTCCAGCGTCTCGTCGTAGTCGAACGGGGGTTCGCTCTTCCGAAAGCTGACGATCTTGCCGACTTCTTCGATCTCCCGGCGCAATCCCTCGCCGATCCGGTTGAAACTCTCCAGTTGGAATTGCACCAGGGCTCCTTTGTTTTTTTGTTTACAGGATCTCGTCGATCTTCGTTTCGGGACGGGCGACGACGGCCTTGTCCCCCCGGATGACGATGGGGCGCTCGATCAATTTGGGGTGCTCCGCCATCGCCTCGATGAGCTTCTCCTCATCCTCCACCTCTTTGAGCCCCAACTCCCGGTAGATCTTCTCTTTGGTCCGCATCAGCTCCCGGGGAGTCATCCCCAGTTTCTTCAGGAGCTCCCGGAGCTCCTCCACCGTGGGAGGCTCGTCGAGGTAGCGGCGCACCTCATATTCCACACCCTTCTCGTCGAGATACCTGATCCCGTTGCGGGATTTGCTGCAGCGGGGATTGTGCCAGACTACGATCTTTTCCAAACTTTTTCCCTTCCTTCCTGAATGTTTTTCGGATCATTCCGGGTCCCGATCCGACCACGGCTGTTCAAAAGAGCCCTGCTCCCTCGTATTCTTCCTCGGAAACTTCGCACACTTCATCCAGACGCCGGGCCAATGCATCGGCACAGCGACTGCAGAGATAGCGGCATCCCTCCAGTTCATAAAAGATCGTCTCCCCTTCGGCAAACTCGTGATAGCACTCGGCGCAAAACCGGGAAACATATTCCAGGATTCTCGGCGTCGCCTCCTGCCGCACGAAGCAGTGATCGTTCAAAGCGCTCATCGTTCCAGCTCCCCGATCATCTCTTTGACCTCCGGGAGATCCGGATCGAGTGCATAGGCTTTGCGATACTCCTCCAGCGCCTCCTCCCGTCGCCCCAGGTCGTAGAGAGTGTTGGCGTAATTGTAATGGTGGGGCGCGTAGTCGGGATCCAGTTCGATGGCCCGGCGATGATGGACGAGCGCGGCTTCGTCCTCTCCCAGTTTGTGGAGGGCGTTGGCCAGGGAGGAGTGGGCCAGGTCGTCGTCGGGATCGATCTCCAGCAGCATTTCGTAGATCTTCCGGGCGTCGCTGTAGTCGTTCATGTTCATATAGACCACGCCGAGACGGCGGAGAATCTCCGGATTGCGTTCGTCGAGGATCAGGGCGCTTTGCAGAGCCTTTTTCGCCTCCAGATTGTCGCCTTGTTCCAGAGACGTATCGGCGATCTCCAGAAGCTCCTGCACCCGGGTCCCGGATTCTCCGGGGCGGGCGAAGGTCTTGTCGGGGCGGTTCACTCCGCCGATCCGGGCATCGGGAAGCTTCGCCTCGTAGTCCACTCCCCTCCGGGGATAGTCTCCCGAGAAGAGCTGACGGAAAAAGAGGTAGAAGATCACTCCCGCGGCAATGAGAAGTATGAGCTGCAAAAGAGTCAACACCGATCCTTCGTTCAATGGAATGAGGGTATGGTATGATAACTGCCCTTAAGAACCCATCCCAAACACATCCCCTCCGTGGAAGCGAAGCCGATGCACCCTCCTCCACCGCAGGAACAAAGGATCCGATCCATGCCCGAAGCCCTACCGAATCACGAAGAACTGCGACGGCGACTGAGCCCGTTGGAATATCACGTCTGCTGCGAACAAGGAACCGAGGCTCCGTTTCACAACGAATACTGGGACGAAAAACGCCCGGGGATCTATCGGTGCAAATGTTGCCACACCCCCCTCTTCTCCGGCAGGGACAAGTTTGACAGCGGCACCGGGTGGCCCAGCTTCACCCGTCCCGTCGCCAAAGGCGCCGTCAGCATGCACCGGGACGAATCCCACGGCATGATCCGTACCGAAGTCCGCTGCGCCGCCTGCGGATGCCACCTGGGCCACCTCTTTCCCGACGGACCCGCCCCCACCGGAGAACGCTACTGCATCAACAGCGCCTCCCTGACATTCGAAGCGGAGAACCCGGAAAATTGACCCCCGCCTCCGTCTCGGTACCTTCCCGTACCCGGTGCCCGGTGGTGAATGGTTTCTAAGCACGATTGCTGTATTATATTGATGGAAAATTCAGTCATATTGCAAGAACAAGGGGGGAACGATGACGACGCAACATTCAAAAAGGGAGAAATATGGTTTTTATTCACTTCTTTTTCTTCTTTTCTCGCTCACTCTCACACCACTCCTCGCCATAACGGCACCCGCAGATCGTTCGCCGGCCGATTTCACACCTCCTCCGACCCATTCCCCGGTCCGACACTCCACGAGTTCCCCACAGAGCCGGCATCCATCCGCCACCCCCCGATGTCCCGCAAAGAAAACCTGGTCGGACCGAAACATCGCCCGATGGCTTCACCTCAGTCTCAAAGAGCTCGAAACGGTCAAAACCCTCCG
>CAZGGT010000154.1:0-2328 GCA_964525335.1 uncultured Nitratifractor sp.
TTCTGCTTCTCCAGGAGCTTGCGCTTGCGGGTGATGTCTCCGCCGTAGCATTTGGCGGTGACGTTCTTGCCCATCGACTTGACGTTGGTGCGGGCGATGATGGTGTTGCCGATGCTGGCCTGGATCGCCACCTCGAAAAGCTGGCGGGGGATCAGCTCCTTGAGCTTCTCCACGAAGGCCAGGCCCCGGGTGCGGGCCTTGTCCCGGGGGACGATGATGGAGAGAGCGTCGACCACTTCCCCGGCCACCCGGATGTCCAGCTTGACCAGGTCGCCGGGGCGGAAGCCCACCGGTTCGTAGTCGAAGCTGGCGTAGCCCTTGGTGACGGTCTTGAGCTTGTCGTAGAAATCCATGACGATCTCGTTCATGGGGATGTCGTACTCCATCAGGACCCGGGATTCGTTGAGGTAGTCCATCTTCACCTGGATCCCCCGGCGTTCGTTGAGGAGCTTGATGAGATTGCCCACGAACTCGTTGGGGGTGAGGATCGTCGCTTTGACGTAGGGCTCGTAGATGGTCTCGATCTTGGAGGCGTCGGGAAGCTCCGAGGGGTTCTGGATCGTGATCTCCTCGCCGTTGGTGAGCCGGACCTTGTAGACGACGCTGGGAGCGGTGGCGATCAGCTCCAGGCCGAACTCCCGCTCCAGCCGCTCCTTGACCACCTCCATGTGGAGCATCCCCAGGAAGCCGACCCGAAAACCCGATCCCAGGGCCGCCGAGGATTCGGGCTCGAAGCTCAAGGCCGCGTCGTTGAGCTTGAGCTTGTTGAGCGCGTCGCGCAGGTCCTCGAACTTGTCGGTCTCGATGGGGTAGATCCCGGCGAAGACGAAGGGTTTGGCAGGCTCGAAGCCCCCGATGGGCTCGGAGGTGGGGTGTTTGGCGTCGGTGATGGTGTCGCCCACCTGGAGGGCTTCGACGGTCTTGAGGCCGGTGACGACGATCCCCACCTCTCCCGTGGCGATGGCGTCGGTCTTGATCGGTTTGATGGGATTGGGATACATCAGGTCCAGGACCTGGTGCTCCTCGCTGGTGCCCATGATCTTGATCTTCTGCCCCTTTTCGATCCGCCCCTCGAAGACCCGCACCAGGGCCAGGGCCCCCAGGTAGTTGTCGAACCAGCTGTCGTAGATGAGGGCCTTGGCGGGGGCCTCCTCGTCGCCGGCGGGGGCGGGGATCTTCTCGACGATCATGTCGATGAGCTCCCGCACCCCCTGCCCCGTCTTGGCGGAGACCAGGGCGTGCTCGGTGGCGTCGATGCCGATCGCCTCCTCCAGCTCGTGGAGCACCCGGTCGGGGTCGGCGGCGGGAAGGTCGATCTTGTTGACCACGGGGATCAGCTCCAGGTCGTTCTCGATGGCGATGTAGACGTTGGCGATGGTCTGGGCCTCGACCCCCTGGGCGGCGTCGACCACCAGCAGCGCCCCCTCGCAGGAGGCCAGGGAGCGGCTCACCTCGTAGGAGAAATCGACGTGGCCCGGGGTGTCGATGAGGTTGAGGACGTAGTGCTCCCCGTCCTTGACGTAGTCGAGGCGGACCGACTGGGCCTTGATGGTGATCCCCCGCTCTTTCTCGATCTCCATGGTATCCATGAGCTGGGCGCTCATCTCCCGCTCGCTGACGGCACCACACTCTTGGATGATCCGGTCGGCCAGGGTCGATTTGCCGTGGTCGATGTGGGCGATGATGGAGAAGTTGCGGATGTGGGACTGGGGCACTTTTTGGGCCACGGAGACTCCTTCGGATCGGGTCGTTTCGATTTGGAGAGATATTTTAGCGAAAAAGCTTGAACCGCGCTCCCCCGGTACCTATTTGGGCCGGTACTCCAGGATCACCGGTTCGCTGAAGTTGGGGACGTCGTCGTAGGTGAAGACGGCGTAGTATTTGGGGACGTCCAGGGCGCCGAAGTCGTCGTAGGTCCAGTTGTCGGGGCCGCCGTAGAGCTTGTCGCCGTCGTAGGGGGAGATGGGTTTGCGGAAGGGGTTTTTGATGACGAAGACCCCCTTGAAATCCTGGTCGGCGGGGTTGTTCCAGCTCAGCTTGACCTTGCCGTTCTCGATCCGGTAGCGCAGGTCGCTGACGGGGGCGACCGGCCGCCGGCGCTTGTGGAGGTATTCGATCACCAGTTTGGGGGTGAAGTCGGGATGGGAGCTGTGCCACTCCACGGTGGAGTTTTTCACCGATTTTTTGGCGCTGCTGGGGCGCAGGAGGAAGGCGACGGGCCGCTTCTCCCGGAGGCGGTTGCCGAACTCCTGAATGGCGTAGGTGTCGAAGACGAAGACCTGCTCCTGGTTTTTCAGCTCGTTGACGCTGACGTCGTAGCCGATGTTT
>CAZGGT010000155.1:0-11920 GCA_964525335.1 uncultured Nitratifractor sp.
CAGTCATTTGAAATCCTTTATCTGGTAATAATCATTAAAATCTATACCGAGCTGTTCACACAGCCACTCCATTGTTTCCGGAAGCGAGTCGAAAGCTTTAAACCCGTCATAAAGCAGAGCGACGATATCACCGTAATGCTCTCCGGAACCGAAGTCATGGAAGCTCCCGTCTTTGTTGATACGGCATGACGGTGTATTGTCATCGATCCTGACTCGGAAGAAGAACTTTCGATTCACATCGATGCCAAGCTGATGGAGCAGGCCTATACAGGTCGCCCTATCGTTACAGCGTTCCCGGATCCGGTCCCGAATATTTCTAAAGTCCATTATCCACCTCCACAGTCTGTGAGAGGAATCTTGCAACCTCTAAGATGGGGAAGATGACTTTTGCATTTTTCGCATTACCAATTTTTTTATATTTGGGAATTCCATACCCTTGCATGATATAGTTATTGAGAGTAGATATTCCAATATTTAATTCATTTGCAAGTTCTTTCTTTGAAAGAACACTTCTATTGTATTTCCGCCTCAGCTGATTTGCAATATCTTCGATAGATGTCTTGCTTGAATCTGGCATCTTTTATCCTTTTTTATTGATGTTACAAGAGAATTGTATCAATCAGGCTAATTGAATTCTTTCAAAAATTTAAAATTTTTTTTGAAATTTCTGGGAACTCCCCGGTGACTATTCCCAAGAAGCCTTTGGGGAGAGGTCTTTCGTGGTTTTCAGATGTTAAGTTGACAAATGAACACGGTGAGTCCAGTTTTTTGCTGTTGGATGGAGGAGGTTTTTGTGAAGCTTTCTACCATAGGGGGAACCATCTCTCCCGTGGTCACATCGAACGTACAACATTTATCGGCAATATCTATATGCGTGAACACTCTATTGTTTTTGACACCTGCGAGACGAGTGCTCCCGATCCTTTCTAGGGCAAGTTGGGAAAGACCTTCTATTCGAGAGAAGACTTATTGTTGTCCCTGATAACTTTCCGAAGAGGTGGTGGACTCGGTCGCTTCTCTTGGCACCAGTGTGTACAGCAGGCCCTTAAATTGATAGAAATGGTCAACCGATGAAATGCATGACCAAGAGTTCATGGGTGATGCATGTGCACCCTGTGGAACGCAGGTATTCTATAGTAATTGTAATTTTTAAGATGTTATGATTTTACAGGATTGAAAAAAGGAGAAGTTATGGGCATTTTTGATTTTATTCCGGCGGTCAAAAAATCTTCGGAGGCGAACGAAATCAATCAGGAAGCAAACTCTATAGTCAGCAATTCAAAAGGAAGACTTGAAAAAAGAAAGAAGGTGTTGAAGGATACGCTTGAAAATTATGGAGCCATGAAAGTCGAGGTGCTCAGCACCACCATCTATGACTTTGTGGAGAACTTCGAAAAGCTGAAGGATGTCGATTTCAACGAGAATATCTCCATCGACGATGTCACGAAGATACGATTCAACAAAGTAAAGCTCGGACAGATGAAGGAGGCGTCTATCAGCATGAAAGAGCTGGCGGCGGGAGGCATCACCGCCATAGGGAGCGGGGCCCTGACAGGGGCAGCGGTTTATGGAACAGTGGGGCTTCTTGCCTCTGCCTCAACCGGGACTGCCATCAGTGCCCTGTCTGGAGCGGCTGCAACAAATGCGACGCTGGCATGGCTTGGGGGAGGAGCGATCGCCGCCGGAGGCGGGGGGATGGCAGTTGGGGCGGTGGTGTTGGGCGGAGTAGTCGCCGCCCCCGTGATAGCGGTTGGGTATATGGTCTATGACGCCAAGGCCAACAAGAACCTCGCCGCGGCCAAGGAAAATCTCCTCAAAGCAAAAAAGTTTCAACAGGAGATCCTTCTTGCAATTTCGAAGGTGAACGCCATTATCAACAGAGTGAATCAGATGGAGGATGTCCTCGGTGAGCTGAACAAGAGACTTGTCAGATACAACAACAGGTTGGCAGAGATCATCCGGGACAATGGCATTGTCTTCCCTGAGTTCTCCGAAGCGGACAAAAAAGACATCTACATGGCAATGCTTTACGCCCAGGCAACGAAGGCCATGCTCGATATAAAGCTTCTCAATAGCAAAGGAGATCTTACGAAGATGTCGAAAGAGACGCTTCTGGAGAACAAAAAGCTGCTTGAGAGTATGAATGATGGGCAGTAGGCTCTCTCGTAAAAAGACGAAACACAAAGTCACCAAGGAAGACTTGACGGGCGCGTCAGCCTTTGGTGCAGCAAACTACGCCCTTGAAGAAGGTGCGAACTATGCCGAGTCAACCCGAGAAGCTTTTAATGGGATGGAGCTTCTCAGAAAAAAGGCAGAACAGATCATCAACGTTGGTGATGGACAAAAGCAGGGCAATCTCTTTGAATTTATCGAAGCAACAAAATTCAACATGGATGCAGCCCTTAAAAGCTCCGACATTCGAGCATTCGTCACTGATGCGGAGGGTAGGCCCCATGCTCCTGCCGATGTTGAGATAAGGCTGGGCGATGAAGTGTTGAGAGAGGCCCAGCTCAAATCATACAGAAGCGCACAAGAGTCCCTTTTCGCTCAAAGCAACAGTAAATATGCTGACATGCAGCGGGTGAGCCCCTCAGACCAGTTTGACAAGATGCAGGAGCTTGCCAATAAGAGGATCGAGACAGGGACGTTAAAGGCCGATGACTATCAAAATACCGTGGACAATATGGAGCGGGGACTCCGACATAAAGATATTGGCTCCCCGGGAACAGAGAGGTCGGAGGCCGAGTATGCTGCGAAAGATCATGAGCGGTATATCGCTGAGTTCAAGACGAAAACAACGATTGAAGAAACCTATCACAATATGGCCAATGCAGCAGTTGCAGGTGGTGCCATATCGGGAGCCATATCAATAACGAGAAACATTGTAGCGGTGAAAACTGGCGAGATAGAAGTTGACCAGGCTGTGATGAATGTGGCCAAGGAAACCGCCGCAGGTGCAGCGAGAAGTACATTGGTTGCCGGAACGGCTACCATCATAAAGAATACCGCTTTAGACCATGGGCTTGGGGCGATCGCAAAAGGAAATGTCGCTACTGCCACAGCCGTTGCGGTCATTAATGTATCGAAATCCGTCATTAAATATGCCAAGGGGGATATTACCCTTGAAGAGATGACGATTGAGATCGGCCAAAGTGGGGCCCAGTCAATCTCCGGATTGTATTTTGGAATCGTTGGTGCTGCCGTTGGGGGGCCTGTGGGAGCCATGGTGGGATCTATGGCCGGGTATTTGATCGCCAATATCAGCTATCAAACAGTTGTCGATATTATCAAATCGTCCAAGCTTGAAATGGAGCAGTACGAAAGACTAAAGCCGATATATGAAGAATCCATCTATCAAATGAAAAGGATGGAAGAGGAATTTAATCAAATAATGGCTGAGTATTTCAGGGAGAGCAACAAATACATTAGGAATTGCTTCAAACTCATTGACTCAGCTGTTGAAAATCAAGACACAGATGCAATGGCAAGAGGATTGGTCAACCTTGTCAGCGTTTTCGGGAAGAGGTTGGAGGTGATGTCATATGAAGAGTTCAAGGATTTCATGGTTGATGATAGTGTGAAATTACACCTCTGAAGTTCAGTCCCACCTGTAAAAAATGGTCGAAGGGTGGGAAGGGCACTCATGGAATGTGGACTTTTTTACCGGTCACTATTTTCAGTTGGACCCCTCAGGCCAGTTATAATGGAAAAATATCCTTTTTTATCAATTAAATCAATCATGGCCTTATGATAGTTTCTCATGGTGGTGGTCTGGAGTTCTTTGTCGTCTCCTCGACTATATGCAAGATCCAGAGCTATTTTTTCATACGTTTTCTCGTCTGATGGGAATAGTTCTCGACTCATTTTATAATGGTCATATACATAGAACATATCAGCATATCTTTTCTGGTTTACCTTGGTTTCACCGGATGATTGGACTGCACTCTCTTCGTCAGTGAACAGCTCTGGCAGACCTGGAATTTTCTCGGTATTATAAAGTCTAATGAGCTCCTCTATATATTCCTTGAGTTCAGATTCTGGAAGTTCAAAATTCAATTCGATGTAATATCTCTTTATGGGGTCTACAGGAAGATTTTTGGATGGGTTGGGTTTAAGTTTTGGTCGCTTAAAATTTAACTCCAGGGCAAGTTGTTGAAATATTTTTATATGTTCAGAACTTGCTCTTTGAATGTAACCTGAACTCCTTACGATAGCCCTGTTATTGGAAATAATACCAATGGTACCTTTGAATTTGCAAATGGGAGATAATTTATATGGTTTTCTTGTTATTTGTCTTTGAAGAGGTTGAATACTTCTAAGGCCTATGGCTCCTTCACTGGAAGCTGTGGAGGAGGGGGATTTCTGACTTAAGAGACGATTATAATTATATATAAAGTAATAATCTGCCACGGGCTCCGTAATACCAAAGTCATTCTCCAAAATAGAAAGCTTCTCTTTATCCCTGCTCTTTAAATATTCTTCTATAAGTTTTCTTGCCTCCTCATTTCTGATGGCTGCCTCATAGGCAACCACATATCTCAGCTCGTAAGACGTTTTACAGGATTCGATATCTTGATATATGTCACTTTTCCTATCCAGGATAATACGTGTATCTGGTATTCCCATCTTGAATGTTCCCCTTTTTTCTATGCCCTTATTGGAGATATGAGCAACTAAGTATCGCTATAATCATAGTGTAAATGAGTCAGATTTGTCGAGATGGTTAGCAATAGGTTAGAAATGGATAGATACATAGGGACAAAAGAAGCTCTGGAGAGCCGGTAAAATGGTCATTCTTTGTATGCGAACAGGATTAAGGTGGCCGGGAGAGTGGGATTCGAACCCACGGTAGGTTTCCCTACGCCGGTTTTCAAGACCGGTGCCTTCAACCGCTCGGCCATCTCCCGGTATGTTGATGAGAACTTGAAAAAAGGGGAAGTCTGGAGGCGCCACCCGGATTCGAACCGGGGATCAGGGCTTTGCAGGCCCGTGCCTTACCACTTGGCTATGGCGCCGTCGCTGGTGCCCGGAGCCGGACTTGAACCGGCAAGGCCGAAGCCGGGGGATTTTAAGTCCCCTGTGTCTACCAATTCCACCATCCGGGCTCCGAAACACCACTCATAGAATCTGGGATTCTTCAGTATTTCTCAATGAAAGATCGTTGCTCTGTTCTGGAGCGGGAGACGGGATTCGAACCCGCGACCCCAACCTTGGCAAGGTTGTGCTCTACCCCTGAGCTACTCCCGCATCGAAAGCGGATTGGGATTATAGCAAAGTTTTTTTGAAAGTGCAACGCTCTTCACCCTTTCGGAGTGGGAAGTAAATGGTTTTCTGTAGTATAATCTTCGCATATCCAAGCCATCAGACAAAGGAACGTTATGCGTAGCGACGAAGTGAAAAAAGGATACAACCGTGCTCCCCACCGCAGTCTTCTGCGGGCGACGGGACTCAAAGAGGAGGATTTCGACAAGCCCTTCATCGGAGTGGCCAACTCCTATATCGAATTGATCCCGGGTCACTTTTTCCTCAACAAGGTCTCCGAGATCATCAAGGAGGAGATTCGGGCCCAGGGGTGCGTTCCCTTCGAGTTCAACACCATCGGGGTCGACGACGGGATCGCCATGGGCCACGACGGGATGCTCTACTCCCTGCCGAGCCGGGAGATCATCGCCAACTCCATCGAGACGGTGATGAACGCCCACAAACTCGACGCCATGATCGCCATCCCCAACTGCGACAAGATCGTCCCGGGGATGATCATGGGGGCCTTGCGGGTCAACGTCCCGACGGTCTTCGTCAGCGGCGGCCCGATGGCGGCGGGGCACCTGAGCGACGGGACCCCCATCGACCTGGCCACCGCTTTCGAGGCGGTGGGACAGTACGAAGCGGGGGAGATCGACGAAGCGACACTCACCGAGATCGAGTGCAACGCCTGTCCCGGCGGGGGAAGCTGCTCGGGAATGTTCACCGCCAACAGCATGAACACCCTGATGGAAGCCATGGGAATCGCCCTCCCCGGCAACGGAACCATCCTCGCCCTCACCCCGGAGCGGGAGGAGCTCTATCGCTCCGCCGCCCGGCGCATCTGCGAAATCGTCAAGAGCGAGAACCCCGAGCGCTTCAACCTGCGCAACATCCTCAACGACCGGGCGGTCCACAACGCCTTTGCCGTCGACATGGCGATGGGAGGGAGCTCCAACACGGTCCTGCACATGCTGGCCATCGCCGACGAGGCGGGAGTGAAGTTCGACATCGCCGACATCAACCGTCTCAGCAAACGGGTCAGCCACATCGCCAAAATCTCCCCCTCTCTCACCACCGTCCACATGGAGGATATCAACCGCGCCGGCGGCGTCTCGGCGGTGATGCACGAGATGCGCAAGCGGGGAGACGACATCCTCCTGGACAACCCGACGATCACGGGGGAGAGCCTCTACGAGCGGATCGCCGACGCGGAGATCAAGGATACGGAGATCATCCATACGATCGACAACCCCTACTCCGAGGTCGGTGGGCTGGCGATCCTCTTCGGCAACCTGGCGGAGCAGGGAGCGGTGATCAAAACCGCCGGCATCGTGGGCGACAGGGCCTTCACCGGCAAAGCGATCTGCTTCGACAGCCAGCAGGAGGCGATCGAGGGGATCACCGCCGGAAAGGTCAAGCCCGGCCACGTAGTCGTCATCCGCTACGAAGGCCCCAAGGGCGGCCCCGGGATGCAGGAGATGCTCGCCCCCACCAGCCTCATCATGGGGATGGGCCTGGGAGACAAGGTGGCGCTGATCACCGACGGGCGTTTCAGTGGCGCCACCCGTGGAGCCAGCATCGGCCACGTCTCCCCCGAAGCGGCGGAGGGCGGAATGATCGGCCTGCTCCAGGACGGCGACGAGATCCATCTCGACGTGGACAACTACCTCTTGGAGGTGCGCCTCAGCGACGAGGAGATCTCCCGGCGCCGGGCGGAATTCACCCCGAAGGTCAAGCCCCTGGAGAGCCGCTGGCTCCGCCAATACCGGGCCCTGGTGACCAACGCCAGCCGCGGCGCCGTGCTGGTGGCGGAATAGGTTACAAGTAAGAGGTAAAAAGTAAGAGGTAAGAGAGAGGTTGACTGAAAGGTCGGACTTCTCTCTAGAAAAATTTCCTGAAGAACTGTAAAAATAGTTGACAAATCCGTCAAGTCATGTAAAATCACTCAACACTCAACACTCAACACTCAACACTCAACACTCAACACTCAACACTCAATTGATCCTTCTCCCCCATTTGAAGCGTGCCCGGTAGAAGGGGCTGTTGAGGCTGGTGATGACGACCCGGTGGCGGGCGGAGCTGGCGTGGATGAATTTGCCGTTGCCGATGTAGATGCCCACGTGGTTGACATAGCCGCGTCGTCGCCGGGAAGTGTCGAAGAAGATCAGGTCGCCGGGTTTGAGTTGACTGCGGGTGACATATTTGCCGTAGTAGGCCTGCTTTCGGGAGACCCTGGGGATCTTGACCCCTTTGCTCTTGCGCATGACGTACTGGGTGAAGCCGGAGCAGTCGAAACAGCTGGGCCCTTCGGCCCCCCAGACGTAGCGGCGTCCCAGGAACCTTTTGGCGGTGCGGATGACGTTGTAGTCCCCTCCCCCGCCGCCATGACGGGAGCTCTTGCCGTTGAGGGCCGCCAGGGCGCTGTTGATCCGCCGGTCCGCTTTTTTCCTGTGAGAGCTTTTGGGGCTCTTTGTCTTCTTTTCGGTGCTTGCGACCTGGGTTTTCTTCTTTTTCTCCGTTTTTTTGGCGACGTGTTTCTTTTTCGTGGAGCTCTTCTTCGAGACCGTTTTCCCGGAGGGCTTCTCTTCGCTTTTCTTGGCGAGACGTGTGGGGGGAACCTTTTCGTAGCCGACCTTCAGTTTCATCCCCGTCCGGATGATCTCTCCCCGTTTCATCCCGTTGAGTTTCCGCAGTTCGGCGACGCTGGTTTTGTTCCGTTTGGCGATGAGCCAGAGGGAGTCTCCTTTTTTGACCGTATAGTATTTTTCGATCTTTTTGGGCTCTTTGTTCTTCTTCGCTTTGGCGAGGGCGGATGCGGAAGCGGACGGGCTCCCCTCTTTGATGAGGAGTTTCATCCCGGTTCGGATGATGTCCCGGCGTTTCATTTTGTTGAGTCGTCGGATCTGGGAGACGGTGACCCGGTGTTTATGGGCGATTTCCCAGAGGGTGTCTCCGTGTTTGACGGTGTAGATGAGGGGTTCGACCTTTTTCTTCTTTGGAGTTCGTTTTTTCTTCGCGCTGTTCGCAGCGGCCGTTTCGCTTCGGTAGCGATTCCCGGGGATCTTCAGTTTTTGGCCCGGATGGATGACATCGGTGGGTTGGATGCCGTTGAGGGCCATCAGATCCTTGAGGGGGGTTTTGTATTTCCTGGCGATGGAAAAAAGGGTATCGCCGTAGGCGACGACATGAACGACAGTTGTCCCTGCTCCGTTTTTTTTCGCCTGCTTTTTAGAGGGGGTTTTCTCGGTACGCTTTACGATCCTCTTCGGGGATTTGGCGGCTTTTAGGGCGGTGGAACGTTTGGATGTTTCCGCCGGTACGGGAATGACCAGGGCCTGACCGACCCGGATGAGACTGTCGGGCTTCATCCGGTTGGCCCGGAGAAGCTCCCGGGTACTGATGCCGTGTTCCCGGGCGATGGTGGACGGGGTGTCCCCCGCCTGCACCGTGTAGAGACGCAGTGCCGGGCGGGCAGGAACGTTCGGCGTACTCTTGGAGTTTTTTTCCGCGGTCGTTTTCCCCGAGCTCTTTTTCGCTGGGGTGGCTCTGGAACGTGTGACGGGAATTTTGAGCTTCTGTCCGGGATGAAGCAGTGCGCCCTCTTCCAGCCCGTTGCTTTCCCGCAGCGCGCCGACGGTCGTATGGAGGGATTTTGCGATGGTATAGAGAGAATCGCCTTTCCGAACGGTGTAGGATGTCGGATCCGATGCCGTTTTGGCGGGTTTGGCCGGCAGGAGCAGGGTCCCCGCAGCCAGCCATCCCAGCACAAGCGTTTTGAACATGGGAAAACTTCCTTTGATGATGTCCAAACCTTTCCTTCCAAATAGGGCCTTGGGCCAATACTAAAAAATATTATCTCTCAAGTATAACACAGAGTCTCTTCGCCTTCCAAGCCGGAATCCCTCTCCCCCGTTCTTCCGTACGGGTGCGGGAAGGGGTGTGTCCCGCAGGGAAACGGGTGGGTGCTTCCGGCCCTGACGGACAGGGTGTCTTCGGGAAGAGCGGATCTCTGAACCGGACACTATAGCAGGGCTTCGATAACCAACGGACAATCGAGAGTAAACCGAAACGGGCCGGTCTCGATATAATAGGGGGAACGATCAGGAAGGAGCGAACAATGCGAAGAGGATACTGGATGACGGCAGCCGTGGTGCTGGGAATATTGGGAGTGACGGGTTGCGGAGGGGATGCCGGAGAGCACAACGGCACCCAACGCCCCTATTTGCGGGGCAAAGCGGTTCCGGGTACACGCTCCGCACCCTCCCCCTCCCCTTCTCCGACTTCGAGACCGCGGTCGGAGCGTCTTCGGAGGAGTCCGGCTCCCGTCGCGAACTCCCCCGAAGAGAGGGAGATGATGGAGCGGATGGGGATCGATGTGGAACCGGGACGTATTCGGATCGATACCCGCAAAGCACGGCACTTTTTCGAAACCGTCGAACGGGAGCTCCGCAGCGGGGTCGACCGGGGGATCGAAAAGGCGAAAGAGCATCAGAGAAGCAGCGGGGTGACGGATCTGGGGATCCACGTGGGAAACGATCGGATCGAAATCGATCTCAACCGAACGAAACGTTTTATGAAAATCTGGGCTGAATCGATGAAATTGTTGGGAGAAGAGGTGGAACAATCTCTCCGGGCTCCCTGATCGGGAGTCGGAGAGGGGTCCTTTTAGCGTGCGAGAGCCGCTTTGGAAGCTTCCGCCACCTTGCTGAAGGCGGCGGGGTCGTTCATGGCCATGTCGGCCAGGACCTTGCGGTCCAGCTCGATGCCGGCCAGTTTGAGACCGTGCATGAAGCGGGAGTAGTTCATGTCGTTGAGCCGCGCGGCCGCGTTGATCCGGATGATCCAGAGTTTGCGGAAGTCGCGCTTGCGCTGGCGACGATCTCTATAGGCGTAGACCAGGGAGCGCTCGAGCTGCTCTTTGGCCTTTCTGAAGTGTTTGCGGCGGCCGCTGTAAAAGCCGCGGGCCTGCTTGAGGAGTTTCTTGTGCCGGCGGTGCCGGGTCATTCCGTTCTTTACGCGCATGGTTGCTTTCCTTTACCGTAAATTTTTCTGCAAATTCCGGTGTCGGGCATTCTCTCTGCCCGAACTTGCCCCTGATCGGGGGAGCACGACGGACCGCCCTTAGGCGATCATCTCTTTGATGTTCTTGGCATCGGCCTTGTCGACATACTTGGGCTTGCGCATCTGGCGGTGATGCTTGCCGTCCACCTTGGTCAGAATGTGGCTGCGATAGGCGGTTCCGCGCTTGATCTTGCCGCTCTTCTTGACCTTGAAGCGTTTGACGGCGCCCTTGACGCTCTTCATCTTCGGCATGGGAGTCCTTTCGTAGAAATTTCGGTCTTTCCTATAGAGATAGAAAAAGGGACGGTATTATACCCGTTTTTTCTGAAAGAGTGCCCGTCAGAGTGACGGACGCCAGGCGAGCGCGATGCTTTCCACCGTTACGGCGCTCTTTTTGGGGCGGATGGAAAAAGAATCGACGGGATAGTGTTCCAGGGAATATTTCTCGTCGATGGCGTCGATTTTCTCCTCCAGCTCTTCGCCGAGGAGTTCGATCTTCTCCCGAATCTCTTCGACCTTCGCTTCGGCCCGGCTCAGCTCGCCCCGCTCCCGGAGGACCCGGCTGCTCCGATTGATGGCGGTGCCGATTTTGCTGGCGCTGAGACCGCGTCCCCCAAACAGTGCTCCGATGAGGGAGGCTCCGGCGCTGAGGAGGGAGCTGGTCTGGTCCGCTTTCTCTTTGTCGATCCGCTCCATCGCCCTGCGCAGTTGATCCTGGAGCCGGGCCTCTTTGGAGGCGTAACGCTCCCGGAGCTTTTCGATGGCCTCCTCTTTGCGTTCGTCGAGCTGCTCCCGAACCCGGACAAGGAAGTCCGCCTCCTCCTCTCCGGGGGAGGATTCGAGCCGGAGTTTCCGACAGCGGTAGAGCTCCAGCCGCTCTTCCCGGTAGAGCCGATCCCGGAGGGCGGCGGCGGCACGTTTGAGCTCCTTGTCCCGGCTGATGAAGGGAGGAAGGGGGGCAAAAAGCGCTTCCGACGGGCTTCGGGCGGGCCAGCGCTCGAAGGGAAGATCCTCCGTCTCGGCCTCGCTCCAGTCGGGGGCCTCCGCCTCCGGGTCCAGTTCGAGCCATTCCGTTCGTTCCAGGGTACGGTCGATTCCCCGGCGCTGGTCGTGGAAGCCTACCCTCGCCCGGGCCGCCAGCCAGGGACGGTAGCGGAGGGAACCGGTAGGGTCGGGTTCGAAGCGCTGGGGGATCGAAGCGGGCAGGACCGGGGCGGGTCCGAAGCCTCCGGGACCCGTTCCGGAGGGGGGCGTGATGCCGGAAGCCTCCCCGGCAGTTCCGGCTTTCTGCCCCTCCATGAGCCGGGCGATCTCTTCACGTTTCAGGGGGCCCTTGAGGTAGCTCATGACCCAGCGAGTTCCGAAGAGACGGATCGAATCCAGGTGGGCGCTTTTGAGGAAGAAGGTCCGTTTGGGGAGGTTGGCCAGCAGCCGGGCGATCTCCTCCCGGGGAAGATCCTCGTCGCTCTTTCCCCCCAGCCCGTCGATGACCCGTTCGATATCCTGGCGGGTCTGGAGGCGTCCGATGAACCAGGTACCGATGTTGGAGAGTCCTTTGTAGTCCAGATCCACCGGATTCTGGGTGCTGAGGACCACGCCGATTCCGAAGGCCCTC
>CAZGGT010000156.1:0-8614 GCA_964525335.1 uncultured Nitratifractor sp.
CTCCAGCCGGAGGATTCCATGGACCAGGATCATCTCCTACACCCCCTTTCCAATCTTCCATCTTCCATCCTCCATCTCAAAAAAGCTCCCCCTCCTCGCTGAAGCTGTACCATCCCTCCCGGGTCAGGATCAGGTGGTCCAGCAGTTCGATCCCCAGCAGGCGCCCCGCCTCCAGGAGGCGGCGGGTCACCCGGCGGTCCTCTTCACTGGGAAAGCACTGGCCGCTGGGGTGGTTGTGGGCCACAATCACCCCGGCGGCCCGGTCGGCCACTGCGTCGGCGAAGATCTCCCGGGGATGGACCAGGGATTGGTTGAGGGTCCCGATGTGCACCACCCGCTTTTCGATGATGCGGGAGGCGCCGTCGAGGGTCAGGGAGAGGAAGTACTCCTGCCGCTTCCCGGCATACTCCGCCAGCTCCCGCCAGACCTCCTCCGCCGAGCCGATCTTCCTGCCGGAGCGCTGGAGATGGCGCCGGGCCAGCTCGATCCCCGCCAGGATCTGGGCCGCCTTGGCCTCCCCCAGTCCCTCGATCGCCGTCAGCCGCTCCGCCGAGAGCCCTTCCAGCCCTTTCTCCTCCAGGAGCTTCGCCACCTCCCGGCCGATGGCCAGGGCGTCCCGCCCCGGAACGCCCCGCCCGATCAGCGCCGCCACCAGTTCGTACTCCTTCAGAGCCTCCGGCCCCCGTTCCAGCAGCTTCTCCCGGGGCCGGTCCCGGGTGTAGAGTTGGTTGAGCCGTTTCATCGTCCGCTCCGCATGATCACCGTGAAATCTCCTTCCAGATAGTCGTCGATGATTGTGACCTCCGCACCCAGGCTTCGGCAGTACTCCCGGATCTCCCGTAGGGAATGGTAGCCGTAGGGCCCCGGCCGCTCCCGCCCCTCCAGGAGGTTGAACGCGAAGCCGATCCGGCACGCCTCCCAGCAGCGACCGATAAAGAGACGGACCTCCAGGGAGCTCAGGAGATTCATAGAGCCGCTGGCGACGTACCAATCGGCCGCGGGCAGCCGATCCCGGAGGACATCCCTGCGCAGGATCCGCTCTCCGGTCCGCTTCCGGGCCAGAGCCGCCATCTCCCCGCTCAGCTCCAGCCCCAGATACTCTCGGGGAAGCATCCCACGCTCCCGCAGATAGAGCCAGAGCTCCCCCGTCCCGCAGCCCGCATCGGCCAGGCTCCGCTTCCGCAGATCCCCCATCCCTTTCAGCAGCACGCCAAACCGGAGCCGTTGGGTCCGGGGCGAATCCCACCCCACCCCTTCGGCTCCCGGGCCGTGGGCTTCCAGACGCCGGCGGTAAAAGTCGATCTGGTCGGTTCGTGCCATCGTTTCCCTTCTCCCCGGATTCCTGTCGAGAGCATAACCAAAAAAGCTCCGCCGCGTCTTAGAAATTTCTTTTCGTCATCTTTTCGCATTGCGGCCGCGAAATCGTCATAAAAAGGGAAAAAACTCCCTTTCCACTCATTCCGGCGATTCCACTCCCCAATGGGCGGATGGCTCCGAACCCATCTCCGGTCACCGTCCGCAACTCCTTTGACAACGGCTTCTTATGGTAAAATCCCATCAATCCAAAACCACAGGAAGGAAAATCATGGATATCAGCAAAATCGGACACGGAGAGAATCCCGACGCCGTCAAGGCGATCATCGAAGTCCCCTACGGCTCCAACGTCAAATACGAGCTGGACAAAGAGTCCGGCGCCATCGAAGTGGACCGGGTCATGTACTCGGCGATGTTCTATCCCGCCAACTACGGCTTTGTCGCCAACACCCTCAGCGACGACGGTGATCCGGCGGACATCCTCGTTCTCAGCGAATACGCGCTCTATCCCGGCAGTTTCATCAAGTGCCGCCTCATCGGCGTCCTGATGATGGAGGACGAAAGCGGCATCGACGAAAAGCTCATCGCCGTCCCCGCCGACAAGATCGATCCCACCTACAAAAAGATCCGGGAGATCGACGATCTCCCCGAGCATACCCTCGCCCGGATCAAGAACTTTTTCGAAACCTACAAAATGCTCGAACCCAACAAGTGGGTGAAAGTCACCGGCTTCGAGGGCAAGGAGAAAGCCACCGCCATTCTCCAGGCCGCCATCGACAACTACAAGAAATAACGAAACCTTTCAACGGGGATTCTCCCCGTTCTGAATCTCCGCTTCCCCTTCAGATTTCTCTCGACCTTTTATCGATCCGAACGATCCCTCCGGACTCTTTGTCGATGGCCGGGTCCGGAAGAATCTTGTCGGAATCGAACGAAGAAGTGGGAAAAAGAGAGATGATCCGGACGGGAAATACGGTGTGCGTCCCATCCCCGACGGGATGGACGAAAGGGGGATTACTGCTCTGCGGGAGCCGCAGGAGCTTGGGGAGCGGAGGGAGTCTCAGGCGCAGGAGCCGTGGCGGCGGCTGCCGCGGGAGCGGATACTTCCTCCACCTTCTTCTCTACGGCTTCCTTCCCTTCTTCGACGGCTGCCTTCGCATTTTCCTTCATACTCTGCGCATCAGTCGCTTCGGGAGCGGCAGCGGGTTTCGCCTCGGCGGCAGGCGCTTCGGTTTTGGCAGGCGCCTCGGAAGCGGACTCCGCTTTGGGAGCTTCGGCCTTCTCTTCGGGCTTCGCCTCCGCCGCGTCGGCCTTCTCCTTTTGCTTCATGGGTTCGGCGGCAGCTTCGGAAGCCGGCTTCGCCTCGGAGGCTGCGGGAGCGGCCTGTTCAGTCGCCTCCGGCTTCTTTTCTGCAGCCGGGACGGCAGGCTCAGCAGCCTTGGGAACCGTCGCAGTGGCGGTAGGAGCGGGCGCCGCAGCGGTCTTGACGTTGATGCCATAGTTGAAGACCAGCTCTTTCCCCTTTTTGGCGGTGTTGACGGTCAGAGCGGTAAAGGCGATCAGGAAGATCAGGAAGATGATCCGCATGGGGGTATTGCGCACCATCACGCTCAGGAGCTTGATAAGCACCAGGGCCAGGGCGCCGTAAAGCAGATAGATCGCCTGGAGTTTGTGGGCTTCGAAGAGCGTCTTGGCTCCACCGGAAGCCAGCGCCTCCTTGGCGTGATCGGCATCGACGCTACCGGTCAGATACGCCGCGAAGAGAATCAACGCCAGCAAAACCATCAAAACAAAGCTGAAGACTCCGAGCGCCCGTTTTTTGGCGAAGAGATTGATGAGTTCCAGCAGCACGATGACGATGGGAAGCGCCACTGCCAGGTGGATCACACAGGGGTGGATCTCCAGAGGGACCTGCTTCATGATCTCCTCGATGATCGGAAGCTGAGGAATGCTCAGTGCGGGTAGTGCCATATTTTTCTCCTTTGATTGATGGAATGGGATTGTCCGCCCATTATAGCAGAGCCGATCTGAGGCGCCGCCCCCGCACTCTCTCCCGGGAAGTTCCTCCGATCGACCGGGTGAGCGGGGATACCCGGGCTACCGATCCATCGGAGTCATCCTTCGGAACGCTTCCGGAGTGAAGCGGTACGACGATCAGAAAGGCTTGACCACCACGAAAATGACGATACCGATCATCAACAGCGTCGGTACTTCGTTGTAGAAGCGGTAGAACTTCCCCGGCCGATAGGAAGGATTTTCCAGCAGACGCTTGCGGTGATACTCCAGGGAAAAATGGTAGGCGATGAGCAGGGCCACAAAGAGAAGCTTGGCATGCATCCAGGGCATCCTGAGAAGGACCGGGTTGAGCCAGAGCATGGTGGCCCCCGAGAGGATGGTCGCCCACATCGCGGGAACGCCGATGTACTTGATGAGCTTGTACTCCTGGATCTTCACCACCTCCACGAAACCGGGATTGTCGGCATGTTCGCTGTGGTAGACATAGAGCCTCGGCTGATAGAAGAGCATCGCCATCCAGCTGACGAAACTCATGACGTGAAAGGCCAATACCCAGGTATAATACTCCATCTCATTTCCTTACGATTTCAAAATCGGAACGGTCCCAGACGACCAGCTCCGTCCTCCCTTTATAATATCCTATCTGGGCTCTCTTTATCCTAAGAACGCTCCCCGGAGACGGGCGCCAGCGCCCTTTTTTGAAATGGAGGGGAATCGCCTTCCCCTCCACCAGGATCTTCCCCCCGCGCACAACTCCCCGGATTCCTCGGACCACCCGATAGCGTTCCGAAGGCCGGGTCATCATCCCGGGACGGAACGGAGGGATGAAGGACCCGGTCTCCACCCGTTTTCCCGTGTCGAGCACCTCCAGGTCGGTGATTTCCGGCATCCCGTGATAACGTTTGAAGCCGTGGACAAGCACATCGTAGCGCCGTCCCTCCTCCAGGCCGGCGGCGGCACCGTAGAGCAGGATTGCCGGCCCCTCCGGCCGCTGCTGAACGACACCGTGACGCCCCCGTTTGAAGACCAGCACCGCCCCGTTCAGCCTGACGGGTTCCTTCAAGGTATCGAGCCGCTGCAACGCCGCGATATCCAGTACCCTTTCCCGGGGGATCGCCCGGTGCCTCTCGGTGGGCGATCCCTTCGTTCCTTTTTTCGGAGGCAGCCGGTCGAAACGGGCATAGACGGGCAGATGGTCCGAGTAGCCTCCCCGGCGAAAGACCCCGTGACGGATCTCCCAGCGTTTCACCTCTCCACGGGGCCCGAAAAGGTAGCGGGGACGAAAGACGCCGAAACTCCCGGGACGATACTCCCATCCCCGGCCATCCACCAACGTGGGGGGGATCAGGATGGCGTCGATCGCTTCTTTGTTCCCGAAAAAGTTGTGACTCCAGCGCCGGGCGCTCTCCAGATCGAGCCAGAGGTTCCGGTGGTGAAACCCGCCCAGCCCTTGGAGGGACCCGGGTCGGATCAGACGTCCCCGGGCATCGATCGTTCCCAATACATGATTGATGCCGGTGATGCCCCCCGTGTCATTATGCTTCCGGTCCATGATCCGGTACTCCCGGTAATCGCTGTTGAAATCTCCCAGGAGCAGATACTCCGTCCCCTCCGGCAGCCGCTTCAGTCGCCGTTTCAATGCCCGGGCGTAGCGGACCCGTTCGCTCTCGGGCCCCCGCTTGGAGCGCCAGTGGTTGACGAAAAGCGTCAGGGGAGGTTCCGTCGCCAGGGTCACTTCCAGGATGCGACGCTCCCGTCCCATCGGCGTGATGGGAATCTCCCGCTTTCGGGCGACGGGGACCCGGGAGAGGAGCGCCACATGGACCGGACGACCCGCCCCCGTGGTGATGGCCCGGAAGGGATAGGGGCATCCCACCCGCTTCAAAAAGCTCTGAAGCCGGGCCAGGACGCCGTCGTTCTCCACCTCCTGAAGAGCGATCACGTCGGCATCCAGGTCGCAGATGACCCGGGAAAGATTTTGGAGTTTGTGGCGCAGCAGCCCTTCGTTCCAGCGCCGTCCCGGGAGGTATTCGGGATATTCCGTCCCCTGCCGCCGGGTATCGAAAAGGTTCTCCACGTTCCAACCGGCGATCTTGAGCGAACGGGGGGGCCCGGCCTGGAGGCAGAGCGCCAAAGCCCCCCAGAGGAGAAGCCGAAAGAAAAACCTAAAGGGCATAAAGGCGATGGAAGAGCCCCATGCCTCCCAGGGTGGCACCGAGGCAAAACAGCACGTTGAGCAGGATATTGAGCAGCGCCTTGAGGACCAACCCGTCCTGCAGCATCAGGAGAGACTCCAGGGAAAAGGTGGAAAAGGTGGTCAGCGCTCCCAACATCCCCGTCACCAGCAGCGCTTTCTGCAGCGGCGCGATGGTGTGCTCGAAATAGGCGAAGAGAAAGCCGATCAGAAAGCTTCCCAGGATATTGACCGTCAGGGTCCCGTAGGGAAATCCGGCTCCCAAAAGCTTGTGCACGCCGGTACTGATGAGAAAACGGCCCGTCGCTCCCAGGGCACCCCCAAGCGCCACGGCCAGGATCATCTGGAACCCCATGGACTAGCTCCTCTCCTGGGAGGCGTTTTTGTAGCGCAGCACCTCCACATCCCAGAGGGTCACCAGACCTTCGCCGATCATCGAGTCGTATTTGTCCAGGAACTCCCGGATCCGCTCCTCCTCTTCGATGATTTCGATCACGATAGGCAGCTTCTGGGCCATGCTCCAGATTTCGAAGGTATGCAGTTCGGTCTGGACACCGATTCCGGCAGCCGCTTTGAAGACCGTGGCCCCTGCCATCCCTTCCTCTTTCACTTTCCGGAGCAATACCTGCCAGAGGGGCTTGCCTTCATAGGTATCGGAATTGTCCAGATAGATCCGCATCAGTTTCTTTTTGCCCAGGTAGCGTTTCATGGGAACTCCTTTCTGTCGCTTACGGCACGCGCCGTCACTGCTCCTCGAAGATCACCAGATCGTAGCGGCTCTTTTTGACCACGGCCTTTCCCGCCGGTACGACGCCGTGGCGGTTGGCCTTGCGGAGCTCCTCTTTAAGGTATTCGATCTCCTGCTCCATCTTCTCCATCTGCTCTTTGAGACGCAGAATCACGTCGACACCCGCCAGATTGATCCCCAGATCCCGGGTCAGACGAAGAATCATCTTCATCCGATCGATATCCCGCTGACTGTAGAGACGCATCCGCCCCTGGGTCCGGGCGGGTTCGATGAGACCGTCCCGTTCGTACTGCCGCAAAGTCTGGGGGTGGATCTTGAGCATATTGGCGACCACGCTGATGAGATAGACCGGTTCATCGTAACTGTGCATCGCGACCTCCTTACTGTACCGGGAGTTTCTCTTCACAGAGTTTTTTCAGATCCTCGGGAAGAGAATCCGCATCGGGAAGAACGACGTTGGCGACCAGGTAGAGGTCGCCTCTCACCCCGCTCTTCCGATCGGGAACCCCCTGAGCTCTGAGACGAAACTTCTGACCGTTTTTGGTATTTTTCGGAATCTTGAGCGTCACCTCTTTCTCGGGGGTCCGTACCTTGATTTTACCACCGAACAGTGCATATTTGAGCGGCACGTCGATGGTTTTGTAGAGGTCGTTCCCCTTCCGCTCGTATTCGTTGGAGGGAGCGACATCCACGGTGATGAGCAGATCGCCCCGCTGGCCCTGCCAGCTGCGTCCCTTTCCCCGGACCCGCAGGGTCTCGCCGCTTTTGATCCCCGCCGGGATCTTGATGTCGAAACTCTCTCCCTCGCTGGTGGTGATGTGATGTTTGCCCCCGAGGATGGAGACATTGAAGGGAATGGTGATCCGTGCCCGGGTATCCAGATCGGGCGCTCCGTAAGAGGCACCGCCAAACCCGCCGAAGCCCCCGCTGCTCCTGCGGCTCCCGCTGAAGCCGCCGGCACCACTGAATCCCCCGAAGCCGCCGCCACCGAACATTGCCCGGAGAATCTCTTCCAGATCCACGTCGCCTCCCTGGCTCCGGGCGAAATCGCTGAAGTTCTGTCCGCCGAACATCTGATCGCCGAACTGATCGTACTTCGCTTTCTTCTCGGGATCGCTCAACACCTCGTAGGCGGCGTTGATCTCTTTGAATTTTTCCTGGGCCTCCGGATCCTTGTTGATATCCGGGTGGTATTTTCGCGCCAGTTTCCGATAAGCTTTTTTGATCTCTTCGGGAGTCGCGTTTTCACTGACTCCCAGGGTTTCATACAGACTCTTGGCCATCTTCCTGCTCCTCTGGGCCCGTTCGACGGACCCTCTCTTAAATTTTTGATGGGATTATATCAAAAACCTTTAGTCGATGTCAATCAATCTTAACATCTAAATCAGTGCAGAAAGTGGCGGACCCCGGTAAAGTATAGGGCGATGCCGTGCTCGTCGGCCGCGGCAATCACCTCGTCGTCCCGGATGCTTCCTCCCGGCTCGATGATCGCCCGGACCCCGGCGGCCGCCGCGGCGTCGATACTGTCGCGGAAGGGGAAGAAGGCTTCGCTGGCCATCGCCGCCCCGCTGACATCCAGCCCCATCTCCTCCGCCTTTTTCAGAGCGCAGCGGGCGGCGTCGACCCGGGAGGTCATCCCCATCCCCACGGCCACCATCGCCGAATTTTTCACATAGACGACGCAGTTGGACTTGGTCAGGCCCGCCACCTTCCAGGCGATCGCCAGGTCCTTCATCTCCTGTTCCGTGGCGGCACTCTCGCTCACCCGCTTCGCCCCCTCGACCTCGTTGTCGCAGATGCAGTCGGCCGTCTGGTAGACGAAGCCCCCTTCGATGTGTTTGAAGTCGGCCCGATCCCCGGCGATCGCCAGGGTTTCGCGCTTCTGGGCGAAGAGTTTGAGCCGCTTCTTGGCGGCGAACAGTTCCAGAGCCTCTTCGGTGAAGTCCCCGGCGACGATCACCTCCAGGAAGATTTCGTTCATCTTCTCCGCCAGGGCTCTATCGACGATCCCGTTGACCGCCACCACCCCGCCGAATGCGGAGACAGGATCGCACTTGAGGGCTTCGGTGTAGCTCTCCAGCAGGTCTCCCTTGATGGCGAAACCGCAGGGATTGCCGTGTTTGACGATGCAGACCGCCGGTTCCTCCCCGAAGGCGGAGGCGATCTTCACGGCGCCGTTGATGTCGGTGAGGTTGTTGAAGCTCGCCTCTCCTTTGACCGGGTGGAAATGGCGGCTGAAGAAGTCGCCGAACTCATAGAGCGCCCCCTGCTGGTGGGGATTCTCCCCGTAGCGGGTGTCGAAAACCTTGCGCCCCGCGATGAACTGCCAACGGCCGAAGCCC
>CAZGGT010000157.1:0-2051 GCA_964525335.1 uncultured Nitratifractor sp.
CACCCGCAAAGATTTCATCGCCGACCGGATCATCGCCCGGCTCCCCCGGGACGAAGGGGGCTACCCTACCGGCACCGTCGGCGTCTACCGCCTGGTGATGAAGCAGGGCTCCGACAACTTCCGCTCCTCCGCCATCCAGGGAATCATGAAACGCCTCAAAGCCAAGGGGATCGAAGTGATCGTCTACGAACCGGTGCTGAAGGAGGAGCGGTTCTTCCACTCTCCGGTTATCCAGGACCTGGAGAACTTTAAATCCCGCAGCGACGTCATCGTCGCCAACCGCATGACCGACGAAATCGCCGACGTTGCGGAGAAGGTCTACACCCGGGATCTCTTCCGAAAAGATTGACCCTTCAGCTCGTCCTGCTTTCAAAGCTCGTTGGCGGTTCGCAGAGCGTCCAGGCCGAAACGTTCCCGGACCTCCTGAACCCGTTCCGTGATCCGGCGCTGGCGCAGGTCCTGTTCCCATTCAAGCAGCGAAAGAGTCCGGGGATGGAGGTGGGTAAAATCGGAGACGGAGAGAGAAAGCTTGGTCGCGGCGAAACCCGAGAGATGAATCCTCTCGAAACACTCCGCCAGAGCGCTTTTGAACAGGGATTCCGAAAAGAGCCGCTCCCTCCGCAGTGAGGCTTTGGCCCGGGAGCCTTCCCGGTAGCGGATCTTCAGGAAGTAGCGGGTGGGATTGGCCCCGATCCGAAGGGTGATGAAAGCGACATGCCGGGCCAGGACCATGATCCGCCGGCGGATCTCCCCGGCATCGGCGATGGGATCGAAGGTGCGGCTGATCCCCACCGACTGCCGGAAAGGCCGTGGTGCGATCCCCTCGCCATCGACCCCCAGGACCCGGCGGTAGAGTTGCCGACCCGGAATTCCCCAGCTTTCCAGGAGCTTCCGGTGTTGCAGGAGCTCCCCCAGGGTCCGCACCCCCCGCTCCTCAAGACGCCGCCGGTAGCCCCGGCCGATCCCGGGAAAGGCTTCGATAGGGATCTCCCGGACGAAACGCTCCGGATCGTCGACCTTCAGGATCCCGTAGGGTTTGGCGTATTCGGTGGCCAGTTTGGCGGTCCATTTGCTCCGGGCGATCCCGATGGAGACCGGCAGGCCGAACCGGTCGAAGATCGCCTCCCGAAGCTCCCGGGCGAAGGCTTCACTCTCCTCCGCTCCTTTCCATCCCCCCAAGTCTCCGAAAAACTCGTCGATGCTGAACTGCTCCACTTTCGGAATCCTCCGGGCCAGAAATCCCGCCAGGGCGTGGGAGAGGCGGTGGTAGAAAAGCATGTCGTTGGGGAGGATCGTCAGTCCGGGACAGAGGCGCAGCGCCTGGGCCAGGGGCATGCCTGTCCGCACCCCGTACTCCCGGGCCTCGTAGCTGGAGGTGGTGACGATCCCCCGGATCTTCTCCCGGCCGTCGATCCGGTCGATGAAATGCTCCCGCCAGTTCCGCCGCTTCCCGGAATAGAAGACCGGCGCCACAAAGGCCCCCCGGTTCTCGTCCATGAGGCGGATATGAGTCCGCCGACGCTCGAAGATCTCCAGATTGCTCCGGCCGCCCACCGCCACGGGCCGCCCCATGAGCCCGGGATCCCGGCTCCGCTCCGCCGAGACGAAGAAGCTGTCGATGTCGATGTGGAGAAACACGTCAGCCTCCTTTCGGGCTCTTCCCAAAACGCTGACGGAAATCCCGGACCGCATCCTCGATCCCTTGACGATAGGGAGAAGGATTCAGGGTTTCGATCCGCCGCATCTGCCGCTCCACCTCCTCCGCCAGACGCTCGGGAAGACGCCGCTCCTCCTCCAGGTAGTGGCCGCTCAGCCGGCAGAGCCACTCCAGGGCGGCGATGCGTCCCCGGTGATAGCGCTCGTCCATCCGATGCTGCCGGTTGAAGCGATAGTGGCTCAGCTGATTGTAGAGTTCAGCATGAAGTCGCCTCAGTTTTTCTCCACTTCGCTTACCCATATCCGCCTCCTGTGGAAAAAATTCCTGGAGTATTATTTCATATCGAAATATAAATTAGCAATAATATTTCAATATGAAATTGTTGATACAGCGT
>CAZGGT010000158.1:0-3729 GCA_964525335.1 uncultured Nitratifractor sp.
CCAGCGGGAGCGAAGGGACCTACTACCAGCTCTTGTTTTTCGATGAGGACGGGCAGCTGCTCTGGAGGGGTCCCCGAATCCGGTCCGATTCGAACCCCCTCGTCGCCCTCTCCCTCGATACGGGCGTGGCGATGCCGGAGCGGGCGGCCGACACCGACAGAGACGGGCGGGAAGAGCTGCTGATCCCCCAACCCCAGAGCGACGTCAGCCCCCAGTATTACCGCCGGCTGCGATGGAACGGCCTGAAACTGGAACCGATGGCCGGAGCCGTCCTGATGATGGAGCGCCCCCGATCCGGGCGATTCCTCTGGATGCGGACGGCAGAGACGGGAGGGACCTGGGTCGCTTCCATGCGTCGGGAGGAGTCGGGCGGCATTCTCGCCGAAATCACCCGCCTGAGCCCCGACGGAAGCCGGGCGCAACATGGACGGGCCCTGCTTCGGCTCGTCCCGGGAGGCGCCGTGGTCGAACGGTGGGAAGAACCTCTCCGCTCCCCGGCAAGCCGAACCCCCGTCGAAAGAGACGGCTCCTACATCGCCCGGCTTGGGCGTGCCGACCACTACAACTCCCGGGGCGTGCGTCTGCGGCGGATGATCGACATTCTCCGCCAGGACCGGGCCAACTACCACCGTCTCGGCATCGCCGACCGGGAAGACGGGGACGACCCCTGGTTCGCGTCTTTGGGGGCACGGGAGCGGATGAGCCGCATGCGCATCGTACCCATCGGGATCGGATACCGGCAGCTCCGCGACGCCATCCTCTACGGCACGCCGCTCGTGGAAGTGGCTCCCAGTGGCGATGCGCTCATGGTGCGGCTCCTGGAGCGGTAGAAAACCGCTCGACCCTCCATCAGCCCATGAACCATTGAGAATGAGATCCCGGAAATACGGAAAGCTCCCAAGCCGGGTTCAGGGAGAGATCCTGCTTCCCCAGACCCTGTCTCCCAGCTGATTGCGCCCGGAGAGCCGGTTCCCCTCCAGTCGCAGCCTGTCGATGTATTTTCCCTTTTCCCAGACGATGACCACCGTCTCGCCTTCCCGATGCCAGCTTCCCCGATTTCCCCGGTTCGATTGCGCTCCGCCGTCGGGGGAGAGGGTGACGATCTCTCCCGTGAACCAGCGCCAACGCCCTGCGGGAGAAGCGCTCCCGCGAGGAGGTGCTTTCCCGGTATCGCGGATGGATTTCCCGTCTTCGGGCCTGCTCTTCTCCCCCCTACCTACTCCCTCTCCCCGGAAAGCCTCCGGGTTCTTCACGACGAACTTCCGCCCCTCTCCCAGGACCAGCCGTCCATCTTTCAGCACGAAAGGATACCTCTCTCCATCCTCGTCGACAAAAACGAAGCGTCCGTTGGGCCCGCCGCTGAAGGTTCCCTCCAGCACCGTGTGTTCCACGTCCGGGTCCCCTTCGAGGGTCTCCCAGATTTCCATCCGGGCTTTGCCGTATCCCGGCACCTGCGCGCCGACGTTCCAGAATCCGATTTTGACGCGGATCGTCAGGTTTTTCGGCCCTCCTTCCGTCAGGCTGTCTCGGAAGGTTCCCTCGGCCACGATTTTTCGGGGAACGAGCCGGGTGGACGACGTTCCTCCCCTCTTCGGGTGCGTTTTGACGGAGGGGGCTCCCGGCGCCGTCCCGACGGCACGTTCTCCTTTGCTTTTCGTCGCGGTGCCGCGTCGCTCCGGAATGGTCCGGGTCGGTCCCGTTTGGGAGGGAGTGGCGGCAGTTTCTGCAGGATGGGCGCCACTGCGTCGCGTCGGAGGCTTCTTCGCTTTTTCTTTCCCAAGAGCGGTTTGATAGATCCCGTAGACCTCCGCGTAGCGGCGGTAACGCCTGCCGACTTCGGGGAGTCGGCCCATCTCCGCCGCGGCGCTGCGCAGATCGCCCCTTCGGATCGCCTTCAGGGCGTTGTCGAGCCGATCGTCGATCCAGCGTTTGGAGCGCTTCATCCAGGAGAGTTTCGAAATCCATTGGGCATTGCGGGGGTCGAGGGAGAGGGCCCGCCCCATCTTCGCAATCGCCGCCGAGAGTTTCCCGCCGTGCCAGAGCTTCTCCGCCTCTTTCGAGAGCGATGCCGCTTTCGGGTTGCCCCCGGGAGTTTGGTGGCCTTTGGGGCCTTGTGTGGGAGCCGGGGATGTGACGCCTCCTCCCGTACCCCGGGGTGCGGCACCACCGCCGGGGAGCTTCCGGGGCCCTTCCGTTCTCCTGCCCGATCCGCGGGCTTGGCCTTCATTTCTTTTTACCCCGCCCCGCTCCTTCTTGCGATCCTCCTGTCGTTTTTTCGACTCTTTCTCTCTCCGGCGCTTTTCGAGTCTCTTTTTCGTTTCGAGATAGGCCCGGTAAACCTCCGCGTAGCGCCGATAACGCCTGCCGACCTCGGGGAGTCGGCACATCTCCGCCGCGGCGCTGCGCAGATCTTCCCGCCGGATCGCCTTCAAGGCGTTGTCGAGCCGGTCGTCGATCCAACGTTTGGAGCGCTTCATCCAGGAGAGCTTCGAAATCCATTGGGCGTTGCGGGGGTCGAGAGCGAGGGCGCGACCCATCGTCGCGATCGCCTCTTCCAGCTTTCCGCCGTACCAGAGCTTCATCGCTTCTTCGGCGCGTTTGGCGGCTTCGTCCTTTTTCTTCGGGCTTTCGGGCTCTTTTTCCGCTTCGAAACGGGCCTCCCCCGTCGCCAGGAGAACTCCCTCTTTGTCATAGACCTTCACCTTCACGATCCCCGTTCCGGGCCGGCTGCGGTTGACCGTTACTTCCCGTGAACCGGCACCCCCGACGATATGAGTATCTTCATTGACGTTCCATTCATATCGAAGTCCTTCGGGCTCTTCGGGTTTGAGTTCGACAGTAAATTGAACATTGGTAAAAGGCACGATCCGTTTCTCGGTCGAAACGACCCCCACTCCCTTTTTCCACTCGGGACGGACGGCCGAACCGTAGCTCACCCCCGTCTTTCGGATGACCGCCCGGTAGGGACGAACGGCGACGGAAGCTTCGGCTCTTCCCAGATCGTCCCCTCTCCAGGGGGATTTGGCCCATCCTTCCGCCCGCAGGCGAAGGGTTCCTCTCTCTTTCGCCCGGAAACGGATGGACCAGTCGTCGGCGGACTCTTCGAGCTTTTCTGCGTCGATACCCTCCAGGTACCAGTGAAATCCGGCGAAACGATGCTCGATAGGGGGTTCGGAGAGGATCGTCGCCTTGGCTTCCCGACCCACCAGAAGCGAATCCGGCTCGACCTTCAGGGTAAAGCGGGGAGGACGCACACGGACGGTGACCCGTTCCGTCTCTTCAATAAACTTTTCCCCTTCCATCACCTGAGCCCAGATCTCGATCTCTCCGATGTCGCCAAACGTCACGCGGGTTAAAGGTAGGGTGCTTTGCTGCGGTTCGAACTCCACGCCGGGACTCGAAGCCTGCCAGAGATAGGTCCTGCTCTTCGTACCGGACGCTGACATTACGGTTTTGTCGGACTCGGCTGAACTGCGGGAGGCATAGGATGACGAAATCGGTACGGAAACGGACACCTTCGGCAACTCTTTGATACATCCTTTAATGGGATCATGACTGTTGGGATCGCAGGGCATTCCTTCGCCGGCAATGAAAATCTTATACGTTTTTCCAAAAAATTTCTCTCCTTCCAACCCGCTGATTTTTGATTTCTCCTTTTTGCCCTTCACCCGGATCGTAACGCTGCGGCTTACCGACGTACCGGCGGCGTCGCTCACCTTCACGGAGAGT
>CAZGGT010000159.1:0-23083 GCA_964525335.1 uncultured Nitratifractor sp.
TCTCCACCGACTTCCAGATCGCTCCAGCTCTCGATCGGAAGCTCCAGGGCGACGATTCCGAGGGCGGGAATTTTTCCGAAATGGTCGGGGCTCAGGAGGTTGGCCAGTTCACTGAGTTCCGGATTGTGGAGGATGAGGAAAAGGGAATCGATCTCATCGTCCTGGAGATTGAGGATCTCCAGGACCGTTTCGGGATCGGTCCGGTAGAGTTCCTGCAGATAGTGGATTTTTCCGGTGTATTCCAGACGCTCGGCGAGGAGATCGGCGGTTCGCTGGGCCCGTAGGGAACTGGCGCAGAGGATGGCATCGGGACGGATGCCCCGAAGTGCCAGGTAGGCACCGATGGTGTCCAGGTCTTTGAGACCACGGGGGGAGAGATCCCGCTCGAAATCGCTGGCCCCTTCTTCGTCCCAGTTGGATTTGGCATCCCGGATCAGGTAAAGTCGTTTGATGGGAGATCCTTCCGTAATTTCGTCTTAGATTTTTCCCAGTTCACTGGAGATGTTTTTTGCGGCTTTATCCATAATCATCTTCGCCAAAGCGACGTTTCCGTCATCCCGGAAGATGGCGAAGACGTTGATTTTGGCGAAGTTGTCGTCCGAGTGTTCTCCCGCGCTGTTGATGAGAAACACGTGGCCGTCGAGGGTCTTGGCTTCGAGGGAAGAAGCTTCACTGAATCCGACGTCGAGGGAGGATTCGGTAATCATCCGGAACGCATCGTTGAAGATGCTGGCGGAGTAGGGAATATCGGTGCCGGTATTGTCGTTGTCGAAATAGAGGGTTTCTCCGGTGTAGTTGAGTATCGCGGAGCCAAGGTATCCGTTGACACTGCGGAGGCGTTTCATTGCCTGGTCGAAATCGATCATTATGTGTTCCTTTTCGATGGGATTGTGTTGGATTATTTGTTGAGCTCTTTCATGAACTCGTTGAACGTCTCAAAGCTTTGTCCGTTTTGGGCGAGCCAGTCTCCCAGGGCCTGTTCGGCCGCTTCGATTCCCTCCTCCTCTTCGATCCGTTTCAGTTCGGCGTAGAGGGCACCGATCTTCTCTTTGGTTTCCGGTTTGACATTCCGCCGGGTCGAAACATAGTTGCGGAAGGAACCGTCGGGATTTTTGGCCACCCGTACCTGGGCCAATACCCAGTAGTAGCTGCCGTCTTTGCAGAGGTTTTTGACGTAGGCGTAGACCTCTTTGCCGGCTTTGAGATTGTCCCAGAGGTATTTGAAAATCACTTTGGGCATGTCGGGATGGCGGAGGATCGAGTGGGGCTGATCCAGCAGCTCACCCTGGCTGTAGCCGGAGATTTTGAAAAAGATGGGATTGGCATAGGTGATGTCCCCGGCTTCATTGCCTTTGGAGACGATCATGTCGATATCGGTCACTTCCCGTTCATTGTCGGTAGGGGTGGGACGTTCCATTCTGAACTCCTCTATTATTTCATGGTTTCGGATATTCTATGGAAAAACTCCTTAAGTGTATGTAGGAAACTTCTTACGGTAGGGGTAAGGAAGCTGGACTATAATGTCATAGAGACAAATCCTGAATTTGAAGCGTCATAAAGATAGGGGACAGAGGATGAGAATGAAAGAGTTGGATCCGGGATTTTTGCAACGGACGCTGGATGTGGCGGGGAAAAAGATCGAAGCGGCCAAAAGCCCCGCTGCCATCAACGCGGTGGTGGAAAAGGTGATTTGCACCCTGGTGGATTCCGAGTTCGCTTCACTGTGGATTTTCGATGAGAAACGGGGAGTATTGGTCCGGGAACGTGAGGACGGCACTCCCCGGGAGCTCGCCATTCAGGAACAGCAGGGAATCATCGCCCGTTCTTTCCTGACCATGAGCGGGGGGATCTACAACTATCTCGCCAGTGAGAAAGAGTATGTCGCCCGCTTCGACAACCCCGACAATATCCGGATCAAGTCGAAGCTGATCGTGCCGCTGGTGGACGGAGAGCGCTTCCTCGGATTGGCGACCGCCTACTCTTCGGTCCGGAAAATCCGGAACTTCACCGAAAAAGATCTGCGCCTGCTGGAAGCGCTCAGCCCCTTTTTGATCGAAACCATCTACAAAATCCGCCCCGATCTCCGTGACGAAACGATCGAGAGGGTCTATCTCGATTCCTCGTTGCAGAAAAAGGCGGAAATCGTAAGCGCGACGGTGGAGACGATGCGTCGGGAGGAGAGCCAAAAAAAGGAGGAGGAGGCTTCCCGCCCCGACGAACTGCTGGGATTTCTGGCCAATACCGTGCACGACATCCGGACCCCGGCCAACAGCCTCTACGGCTTTCTGGAACTGCTTGAGGAGCAGCTCGAAGATGCCCGGCTGCTCCAGTTCGTCCGCAACGCCAAGGAGAGTGCCCAGTTTATCAACGAACTGACGACTTCCATTCTCGACCGCATTTCCCTGCAGCGGGGGCAGAAACGGGAGCCGGTGACGATCAATCCCACCAAGTTTTTCGCCGACATCGCGGCGGTCTTCTCCGCCAACATGTACGACAAAAGGATCGATTACAATATTTACATCGATCCGGAGCTGCCCGCCGAGATCCGTATCGATGCGTTTCGGCTGAAGCGGGTGATCCTCAACCTTCTGGGAAATGCCTGGAAATTTACTCCCCGGGGCAAAAGCATCACTTTTTCCGTGGAGTACAACCCCGATACGAAACGGATGGCGGTTTCCGTAGAGGATACGGGAATCGGTATCGCCAAAGAGAAACAGGAGAAGATCTTCGAAGCGTTCCAGCAGGCCGAAGACGAAACCGCCCTGGAGTATGGAGGGACGGGGCTCGGACTGAGCATCAGCGCCCAGTATGTCGCCGAACTCGGCGGATCGCTCCAATTGGAGAGCGAACTGGAACAGGGGAGCCGCTTCTTTTTCGAGATTCCGGTTCAAATCGAAGACGAGACCTCCCGGTTCCCCGTTTTGGCGACGGTGCCCGCACGGGTCGATATGTTGATGGAGGAGAAACACACCGTTCCCGCCCAGAACATTCTCAGATATTTCCGCCGTCTGGGGTTGGAACGGGACCAGGTCCGGGAGCTAACGTCGATCAAGCAGATCAACCCGACCACGACCCACCTGATCGTATTCAGTTCCCTGGTCAGTCCGGAAGAGATCGAACGCCTGAAGGCCGAGGGGATCATGGTGCTGGTCATCGAGGAAGAGCTCTTCTCCCTGACGGGGGATGCCCGCTACGAAAATCTGGAAGTCGTCTCCGCCTACACCTTCTATCTGCCGGAGCTTTATGCGTTCCTCGCCGAAGGAAGCCGCGGAGAAGGGAAGATAACGCGCACCCGCAATGCGCTGGTCGTCGACGACAACCGGATCAATATCGAACTGCTTCGAACGATGCTGGAAGGGGAGCTCTATCAGGTCGATACCGCCGCAACCGGCGAAGAGGCTCTGCGTCTTCTCGGAAACGCTCTGGATGAGGGGACTCCCTATGCGATCGCATTGGTGGACCGGCATTTGCCGGATCTGAATGGGACCGAATTGATGGAGCGTTATCGGGAGAAGGAAAAACGCTATGGCATCCCTCCGATCTTTGCCGTATCGATTACCGGTGATCCCCAGATCGATCCGCGGGAGGAGAAGCTCTTCGACCGGATCATGCGCAAACCCTTCAAACGTCAGGAGTTCAAAACGATTCTCTCGGAAGCGGAAAAACGCTAGAACGTGTCGATCTCCTCCTCACGTACTTCTTTTTTGTGGCTCCGGTATCGCGGGGCAAAGCGGAGTCGGTTTCTTTGACTGTTCCTTCCAGAGTGATTCTCCCCGCTTCGATCCGCTTTGCAGAATGCTCCGATCCATCCCCGGGAAACGTCTGCCCGGCACCCAGGTGAATACGCGGGACGATGCAATCGATCTTTAACGATTGCTCCTGTAGAATGGAAGGACGACAAAGGGGGCACTATGGCTCGTATCGTAATCGCCGACGATCATGAAATTGTCCGGAGCGGTCTGGAATTGATCATCTCGCGGGACTCCTCCATGAAGATCGTCGCCAAAGCTTCCAGCTTCAGGGAGCTTCTGGCACTCCTGGAAGAGGGGAATGCCTGTGATCTGCTCATCCTCGATCTCAATCTCGGGGACCGGAACGGACTGGGGACGATCCGGGAATTGCGGGAACATTATCCTCAGCTGACGATTCTCGTACTGAGCATGTATCCCGAAGAGCTCTACGCTCTCCAGGCCATCAAAGCCGGTGCTGCGGGCTATCTCGACAAACGGGCGATTTCCGAGGATCTGATGGCGGCGATCCGAAAGGTATTGGCGGGAGAAAAGTATATCAGCGAGGCGGTGGAGTCGATGCTTCTCTACGGAACGGAGCTGAAGGAGGGCAAGGGGGCCCGGGAACTCCTGTCGGAGCGGGAACTCCAGGTCCTGAGTCATCTGGCTGCGGGACGGGGTACCAAAGAGATCGCCGAAATTCTTGCCATCAGTCCCAAAACCGTCTCCACCTACCGGGCCAGGATGCTGGAGAAACTCTCTCTGGAAAATACCGCCCAACTGATCCAGTATGCGCTTCAGAACAACATCGTCGCCTGAAAATTTCTTCTATTTATCATAGGGTTTTCACACTCTCCGCAAGCTGCGTTGTGCTAAAATCCCTGCACGGTTCTATCTCAACGACGTGAAGGGTTCACATGGCAAAACGAACGATCAAAAAAGCGGTTTTGGCCTATTCCGGAGGGCTGGATACCAGCATCATCCTCAAGTGGCTCCAGGACGAGTACGGCTGCGAGGTGGTCACCTTCACCGCCGACCTGGGACAGGGCGAAGAGGTGGAGCCTGCACGGCAGAAGGCGCTGAAACTCGGAATCAAGCCCGAAAACATCTTCATCCTCGATCTGCGGGAGGAGTTCGTCCGGGATTTCGTCTTCCCCATGTTCCGGGCCAACGCCATCTACGAAGGGGAGTACCTCCTGGGCACCTCCATCGCCCGTCCCCTGATCGCCAAAAAGCAGATCGAGATCGCCCATCAGACCGGCGCCGACGCTGTCGCCCACGGAGCCACCGGCAAGGGCAACGACCAGGTACGTTTCGAGCTGGGATATCTCAGCCTCGATCCCGACATTGCCGTGATCGCTCCCTGGCGGGAGTGGGATCTCAACAGCAGGGAGAAGCTCCTGGCCTATGCCGAGGAGCACGGCATCGAGATCGACCGCAAGGGCAAAAAGTCCCCCTACAGCATGGACGCCAACCTCCTGCATATCTCCTACGAAGGGCAGATTCTCGAAGATCCCGCCGCCGAACCCGAAGAGGATATGTGGCTCTGGACCACGGCGCCGGAGAAAGCCCCCGACGAGCCCGAGTACATCACCATCGGCTACAAACGGGGGGATCCGGTCTCCGTCAACGGAGAGGAGATGAGCCCCGCCACTCTCCTGGCGACCCTCAACGCCTACGGCAACAAGCACGGCATCGGCCGGATCGACATCGTGGAAAACCGCTACGTAGGCATGAAGGCCCGGGGCTGCTACGAAACCCCCGGCGGGACCATCATGCTCAAGGCCCATCGCGCCATCGAGTCGATCACCCTGGACCGGGAAGAGGCCCATATGAAGGATGAGCTGATGCCCCGCTACGCCAGCCTCATCTACAACGGCTACTGGTGGTCCCCAGAGCGGGAGATGCTCCAGGCCGCCATCGACCGGACCCAGCGCTTCGTGGAGGGGGAGGTCCGCCTCAAACTCTACAAAGGCAACGTCACCGTCGTGGGACGCAGCTCCCCCAAATCCCTCTACTCTCCCGAGCACAGCACCTTCGAGGAGGACGAGGTTTACAACCAGAAGGATGCCGAAGGGTTCATCCGCCTCAACGCCCTGCGTTTCGTCATCGAAGGCAAGCGGCAGCCCGAGCGGCACGAGGAGGGGGAGTCCTGAACCGACCATTCTCCCGAAGGAACGTTCTGAGAAAAGGCCTCGCCCTCCTCGTGGGAGGATGGGGATTGACCGGATGCATCGGTTCTCCGGAACAAACGGAAAAAAGCTATTATGGGATCGCTTCCCATTACGGTCCGGAATGGGATGGTCGCCTCACCGCCAACGGCGAGACCTTTCACAACCGGGAACTCACCGCCGCGCACAAAACCCTTCCCTTCGATACCCGGGTTCGCGTCACGCTTCCGTCGACCGGGAAAAGCGTCGTCGTGCGTATCAATGACCGGGGTCCCTATGTCAAAGGCCGCGAGATCGACCTGAGTGACGAAGCCGCCCGTCGTATCGGTCTCGATCATTACGGAATCGCAAAGGTCAAACTGGAAATTCTCGAGCTGGGGCACGGCCACTATATCCGTCCGGACAAACGCCGGGAACTCGCCGCGAAAAAAGAGAGGGAAGAGCGGGCCGGACGGGAAAACAACAAAACAAACGATGCGGCCTCTCCCACTCTCGCATCCTCCTGAACGCACCCGTCGTTAGGGCTGTGGCAGTCGAACGGGTCCGGTGCGGATCTTTTTGCGTTTTTAGAGCTTCGAGACGAATTTTTCGATCCGGCGGATTCCCTCCCGGATGGTGACGAGATCGGTGGCGAACGAGAAGCGGAAATAGCCTTCGCTTCCGAAGCCGATACCGGGGACGACGGCGACGCCGTAATCCTTGAGCAGATCCTGGCTGAACTTCATGGAATCCCCACTGACGTTTTTGATGTTGACGAAGAGATAGAAGGCTCCTTTGGGGGGCAGAACGCTGAGTCCCTCGATTTCGTTGAAGAGGCGTACCGCTTCGTGCATCCGGGATTCGAACGCCTGGCGCATGCTTTCGATTTCGTCGTCCACCTCTCCCATGAGGGCGGGAATCGCGGCCTTTTGGGTGATGGAACAGATGTTGGAGGTGCTTTGGGACTGCAGGGAGGTCATCTTTTTGACCAGTTCGGTATCGGGGCTGGCCAGGTAGCCGAAGCGCCAGCCGGTCATGGCGACCGATTTGCTCAGGCCGTTGACGGTGATGGTGCGCCGGAAAAGATCGTCGCTGACGGAAGCTGTGGCGACGAATTCGGTGCCGTCGAAGACCAGTTTTTCGTACATTTCGTCACTGACGACCCTGATTCCGGTCCCTTCGAGTACCTTGCCGAGTTCCGCCAGCTCCTCCCGGCTGTAGACGGAGCCGGTGGGGTTGGAAGGAGAGGTGAGGATCAGCAGTTTGGTCCGATCGGTGATGGCTTCCTCCAGCTGGGCGGGAGTGATCTTGAACCCGCTGCGGTCGTCGGTGGGGAGAATGACCGGGGTTCCCCCCGCATATTTGATCAGTTCGGGATAGGTGACCCAATAGGGGGCGGGGATGATCGCCTCGTCTCCCTCGTCGATCAGTGCCTGGGTGAGGTTGAACAGCGACTGTTTGGCGCCGTTGCTGACGAGAATCTGGTTGCGGGCGTACTCCAGGCCGTTGTCCCGGGAGAGTTTGTTCCGGATCGCGTCGAGGAGTTCGGGGATTCCGGCGACGGCGGTGTATTTGGTGAAGCCCTGGCGAATCGCTTCGACGGCGGCCTCTTTGATCTTTTCGGGGGTGCCGAAGTCGGGTTCCCCCGCGGAGAAGCTCAGGATATCCTTGCCCTCGGCTTTGAGTTCCTGGGCGAGGGTGGAGATGGCGATGGTCATGGAAGGAGAGAGCGCTTCGATACGTCGTGAGAACATACATGGCCTTTTCGGGAGGTTTTCCCGCATTATACTGCACTTCCGCTGAGGGGCTGACTGGTCGTTTACGGGACGGATCCCATCGGATGAACGACCTGTTTCTCGGGGCGTTTTGGCGCTAGAATGATTTGTGCGATAGGGCAATTCGTTACATAGGAGGTGGAACGGAGTTCCCAAAATGGAAGCCACAAGGTAAATGTGTGTAGAATATGAGTGCAATATGATTAATCTGTATTGCGGAAGGACAATCCCGCCGATTTCTTCCTCCGGGAGGCCGGAAGGACGAGCTCTAAGTCGGAGCGAAGGGTCGATGTCCTATTATAAACAGTGACGGTTTGGACCGTAAGGAGTTTACGAATGAAAAAGCGGAAGATAAATGTATGGTATATGGTAGTGTTGGGGCTGATCTTCGTCTCGGGGCAGCTCTGGTCCATCGAAATCAAAAACCTGGCCCAGGCGGTCAACGAAGCGGGACGACAGCGGATGCTGACCCAGAGGATGCTCAAAGATTATGCTATGATCGGGATCGGAAATACCTTCGGCAATCCCCGGGCGGATCTGAAGAAGGTGACGCAGATGTTCGAAGATCACCTTCAGGGACTGACGGCTTTCGCTACCGACCCCGAAACCAAGAAGAGCCTGGAAGAGCAGCGCAAACTCTGGGAGCCCATCAAAAAAATGCTGGAAGAGCCTCCCAGCAAAGAACGTGCCGCAGAATTGCAGGGCAAGCTCGACGCTCTTCTGAAGGCTGCGGATCGCACGACCAAGCTTTTCGCCAAGCAGACGGGGAAAAAATCGGGTGAGATCATCAACATCTCCGGACGGCAGCGGATGCTCTCCCAACGGATGGCCAACCTCTATATGCTCAGAGTCTGGGGAATAGACGATCCGAAATTCAGGGAGAAGATGGATGCGGCGATGAAACTGTTCGGAGATTCTCTCAACAGATTGATGGCCTCGGATCTCAACACCGAAGAGATCAACAAGTTGCTGAATCGTGTCAAAAAGAATTTCATGTTTTTTCAGATCATGAACCGGTCTCAGACCAAGTTCATCCCTTCGTTGATCTACAAAAAATCCAATGAAATTCTCAAGGACATGAATACGGTAACCGGTCTCTATGCGGCTCAGAAAGTCCAATGAAATCATCAACATCAACGTGGAAAGGATTGCGATCATGAAAACAGGTGGAAGGAAAGGTGCGGCTCTGGTTCTCGGGCTGATGCTGATGCTGGGAGGGAGTGCTTTTGCGGCGGAAGCTGCCGGAGCTCCGGCGGAGCAAACCCGGGTCAATTCCCTCGTGAAAAAAGATGTGATCGAGTTGGTCAACGTGGCCGGGAAGCAGCGGATGCTCTCCCAACGCATCGCCAAAGACTACCTCTATATTGGGAAAAAGGTGGCGGTGGACAAAGCCAAAAAGCAGCTGAAAGCCTCCCTGGACGAGTTTCGGTCCAATCAGAAAAAACTCCTGGAGATGATCAACGATCCCGAGATCAAAAATCTCCTGGCGTTCGTCAATATGAGTCTTTCGGAATTGGAGGGGATCGTCAAACAGCCCTTCAGCATCGACAACGCCCAGCTGGTCCTGGACCTGAGCGAATCGATGCTGGAGGGGAGCCAGTACGTCGTCGATTCTCTCAACAACAAGTTCAAACTCAAGGAGTCCGACATCGTGGCCCGTTCGGGGAAACAGCGGATGCTCGCCCAGCGGATCGCCAAATACTACATCGCCTATCAGCTGGGGATCAAGGACAAAAATACCGTCGATCAGATGCACGCGGCGGTCAAGGAGTTTTCCGAAAACCTGAAGATTCTGATGGAGAACAAAGACAATACCCCCGCGATCAACAGGGATCTGGCGAAAGTGGACAAGCTCTGGAAAATCGTCTACAAGTTCTATCTCAATATCGAAAAGGGAGGATTGCCGTTTATTGTCTTCACTACGACCGACGATATCACCCGGAAGATGGACGAAGTGACCAGACTTTATGTGGAGCTTTATAAATAGTGGAAGTACGGTAAAATTACAATAAGAGTACAAAAACCAAAACGAGGAAGCAGGGATGAAAAGATATGCCTTGGCAGCGTTGCTGCTTTGGGGGGTGTCGGCCCCATTGACGGCGGCGACCCGAACCGATGTCAATGTGTTGGAGGCGACGGAGGGAATCCGCTATCTGAGTCAGGAGATCACCAAAAGCTATCTCTATCTCTACGCGAATCCCAAGAAACGGGAAATAGCCGGCCACATTCAGCAACAGCTCAATAAGCTGGTAGAGGATATCCGGATCATCTCCATTTCCACAGACGACGAAGACACCCGGACGGTATTGGAGTTTCTGGTCTACAGCAAGGATCAGATCGAAGAGCTGGTCAATCAAAAGCCCGACAAAGAGAAGGCGGCACTGATGCTCGACTACAGCGAAACCCTGCTGGAAGGGGCCAACTCCATCGCCCGGGCCTATAGTTATACGTTCAGCGAGAGCGAAAAAATGTTGATGAAAGGGAAGCGGATCGAGTATCTGCTGGAGCGGGCCGCCAAATACTATCTGGCCCTGGGGATCGGATTGGGTACGGAGATCAACCGCAAGCAGATGCATCAGTCGATCAAGGAACTGGAAGAGGAGGTCGAAGTTCTGGAGAACTACGACTATCCGGAGCGGATGCGGGACGATCAGAAGCTTCTGCGTCAATCCTGGAACGTGACCAAATCGCTTTTTGATCGGGAACAGAAAGCGTTCGTCTCCAGTCTGGTCCTTCTTTCCGGGGATGAGACCGAGCGGATCACCCGGGCATTCATTCTCTATCATAGAAAAGCGAAGTAGTAGGAGCCGGTCATGAAAAAAATCAATCAGACAGTTCTCTTTTTTCTCCTACTGATTCCTACGATCCTCATTATCGGGGCGCTCTCCTGGTACGGCGTTCAGAGTTTCGGCACCTATCAGAAAGAGCAGAAGAGTCTGCGTCAACTCCGGGATGCTTCCCAGGGAAAAGTACTGCTCGACGCCCTGGGAGCGGAGCGGCTTCAAAGTGCGCTCTACCTCGCTGCCGGGGAGGGCGGAGAGGACAAGGCTCTGAAAACGGTCCGCAAGCGGGTAAACGAGGCGCTGGCCGATCTGGCGGAAAAACTGCCGGACGCCAAGGAAACGGTCGAAGAGATCCGCAGTGAACTTCAGTCGTTCCGAAGCCGGGTCGATACCGTCAGTCCCAACTATCCCGATCTCCTGATCGACAGTTTTCAGAAAAAGATTTTCCTGCCGACGGTCGCACTCTATAGCAAACAGATCCGGATCATTCCCAGCGCTTCCGTCGCCGGGGAAATCTCTTTCAACGTCCCGTTGGCCCGGCTCTACGCCGAAAACGAGCTGGAGCGGAGTTATCTCGCCTATCTCCTGGACAGCGGCAAAGCGATGAGTATTCAGGATCTCAAAAACTGGGACGCACTCATCGGCAACGATGCCTTGCCGGATCTCGGTACGGTCAAGGATCGGGATCTGCGCAATAAGCTGGAGAAGCTCCTTCTGGCGGACCGCTACGATACGCTCCTGACCCCTACCCGGCAGAAGATTCTTTACGGAATCAATACCGGCAGTTATCCGCTCTCGTTCAAAGAGTGGATCAAGCGGGCGAATGAGCGCCTCGGCAGACTCGACCGGGCCCAAAAACTGCTTCAAAGCCAGGCGGAGCAGAAACTCGCGGAACAAATCCAGGCGGATAAAACCGCCTGGATCCAGTATGCGATCGCGGTGGTCTTCTTCCTCCTGCTGCTGGTGATTCTCAGTGTCATATTCTACGGGATGAACAAAGAGTCCAAGCTTCTGGACGAAACGATCAGGAACATTCAGTTCGAACTCGATTCCCAAAAGAAGAGAGAACTCCGGGAGATCGTCGAGAGCCGGGATTTGCCGGCGATCTACAACTTCCTGGCGGAGGCCATCGTCGAAGCCAATCAGGCCAAGGATCTCTTTTTGGCCAATATGTCCCACGAGATTCGGACTCCGCTCAACGGGATCATCGGCTTCACCCAGTTGCTGAAAAATACGCCTCTGACGCCCGATCAGGAGGAGTTTATTTCGGTCATCGAAAGCAGTTCCGAAAACCTCCTCAGCATCGTCAACGATATTCTCGACCTCTCCAAGATCAACGCCAACAAGATCGAACTGGAGCAGATCTCCTTCAACGCTCTGGAGAAATTCGAGGATGCGGTGGAATCCTACGGAGCCAAAGCGGCCCAGAAAAACATCGAGCTGGGGGTCTTCATCGATCCCGAGTTGCCTCTGACGGTCGTGGGAGATCCCACCAAAATCTCCCAGGTCCTGGTCAATCTGGTCAGCAATGCCATCAAGTTCACGAGTTCCAACGGCGAAGTCAACGTACTGATCGAGAAACGGGACGAAACATTGGATGACGTCACCATCTATTTCGCCGTTCAGGATACCGGGATCGGAATTTCGGAGGAGCAAAAAAACAAAATCTTCGAAGCCTTTACCCAGGCCGATGCAGGAACCAGCCGAAAATATGGAGGAACCGGACTGGGGTTGGCGATCTCCAGCAGGCTCGTCGAGCGGATGGGCGGCAAGCTCGACATCGAGAGCACGGTGGGAGAAGGTTCGACCTTCTTCTTCACTCTGACCTTGCCCAAAGGAGCCGAAGAGAAGCGTCCGCGCCCCCATATGGAAGAACTGAAAACGGCCATGGTACTGCCCGATACCGTGGAGGCCCGAAATACGGATCGGAATCTGGAACGCTATGTCCGGTACTGTGGAGCCGAATTCCAACTGCTGCACTACGAAGATATTTTCGATAAGAGTGAAGTGAGGCTTCCCGACGTTTTGTTCGTCGATCACCGGTACGTACGTCGGGGGCGGGAGTTGGATATCTTCCTCGATCTGCCGACCCGGGTGGTTCTGATTACGACCGGAGAGATGAAACGGGAGGCGGAAGCGGTCACCGACCGGGTCGCGAAAATCATCTACAAACCGGTCAACTACACCAAAACTCTCGGGGCGCTCGAAGCGGTCCATGGTCAAGGCGCGAAGGAGGAGGCAGCCGCCAAGCAGGAGGAAGAGAAGTTTGAAAATCTCAAAATTCTCGTGGCGGAGGACAATCCCATCAACCAGAAGCTCATTCGTACGACATTGGAGAGGTTCGGAGCGGAGGTGACCCTGGCTTCCAACGGTCAGGAAGCGTTTGAATTGCGAAAGCAGAACGAATACGACCTGATTTTCATGGATATCCAGATGCCGGTGATGAACGGACTGGACGCTACCAAGGAAATTCTGCATTATGAACAGGTCAATCACCTCAAACATATTCCGATCATCGCACTCACGGCCAATGCGCTGGCGGGGGATCGGGAGCGCTATATCGAGGCGGGGATGGACAACTACATTCCCAAACCCATCAACCTCGTCGATCTGCGGAACCTGATCGAAATGTATCATCCTCACAAGCGTCAGACGAGCGAGCCGGGACCCGTATCGACCCCTCCTCTGCCCAAACGAGAGAAGAAGCCTTCGAAAGGAACGCCTATACCCGTGCCGGAGCGTCGAGCCAGCGGAGAGGATGTCCTCCTCTACATCCATTCTCCCGTCCTTGCAAAAATCTACCGTAAGGTCCTGGAGAAACAGGGCTGGAAAGTCAAAAGTGTTTCCGACGAACGTGAATTGGTAGAGGCTCTGGACCGCACACCCTACCGATACGCCCTCATCGCGGAAGAGAATCTCGAGCATGACGACTCCGATTGCCTCCTGATCGATACGATGAAGGAAGCGGGAGTCACTCCCTTCATTCTCACCGCGGGGGAAGAGGAACACCCCTGTGCCGAGACGATTCTCCGCACGAAATTCCCTGTGGAGAGTCGGCAGAAGCTTACCCACTGAACGTCTCTCCCCGGAGAAGGGTGCGGGAGGGAGATCGGACTTCATTCCAGAACTGCTATGCAACCTAGGTAGGTCTCTTTTCCTTGTGTCCCCCGATATAATTGCGAAAAAACGAGGAGAAGGAGTTCATCATGTCGACGATTCAAGTAGTCTGTCCCCATTGTCTCAAAGTCAACCGACTGCCGAAAAAAGATCACTACAACAAAGCCATCTGCGGGCATTGCCGCCAATCGCTGCTGGAAAACAAACCCATCGAAGCGGATGCCGCGACATTCGCCCATATTCTGGAAAAAAGCGATCTGCCGGTGGTGGTGGATTTCTGGGCACCCTGGTGCGGCCCCTGCCGGATGATGGCGCCCGCCTTCGCACAGGCGGCATCCATGCTGCCCCTCAAGGCTCAGTTCGTGAAGGTCAATACCGAGGAGAATCCCCAGATCGGTGCTCAGTACTCAATCCGTTCGATTCCGACGATGGTGCTGCTGAAAGGAGGACGGGAGCTCGATCGCGTCAGCGGAGCGCTGAGTCCCGAGCAGATCGTCCAGTGGGTGAGCCGCCACGTCGGATGATCCCGTTTGTCCGGCTATGATACAATCGGGAACCGGTACGATCCGGAACAAGTTCGACGAGGAGCGGTGTGACGATGGCGAAGGGATCCCTCCTATTACTGGAAGATGACGACAACCTGAGTGAAACCATCCGGGACTATCTGGAAGAGGAGGGATACGAAGTAACGCCGGTCTATACGGGCGAGGAGGCGGAGGAGAAGCTCTATGAAGCGCGATACGATCTTCTTCTGCTGGATATCAACGTCCCGGATTTCGACGGGTTCGAGGTTCTGAAACGGGCCCGGGAGCGGGGGGTGGAGGCCCCGGCCATCTACATTACCGCCCGCCGGAGTGTGGAGGATCTGGAAGAAGGGTTCCGCAGCGGTGCGGATGACTATCTCCGCAAACCTTTTGCGCTTCGGGAGCTGCTGATCCGGGTCGAGACTCTGATCGCCCGGAGCTTTTTCCATCGGGAGGCGGAGCGGATCCCGGTGGGAGAGGGATGGGAGTACGACCGTCCTGGTCAGCGGCTCCTCCGGGGAGAGGAAGAGTCACGTCTGGGACAGAAGGAGGCGCGGCTGCTGGAACTTTTTCTCCGCCATCCCGGAGAAGTCCTGAGTCACGAGCGGATCTACGACGCACTCTGGAGCTACGACGAGACCCCCAGTGACAATGCTCTGCGTACCTATGTGAAAAACCTCCGGAAACTGATCGGCAAAGAACGGATCGTCAGCCTCAAAAAACAGGGATACCGCTACAGTGCTCCGGAGTGAACGCAAGAGCCTGAAGCGCTTTCTCGCGCTCTATGCTCTGTTGATGGGAGGGATTTTCATCCTCTCGGCGGCACTCTATTATCGATATGAAGAGCAGCGGATGCTTCTGGGCTACAAGAACCGGATGATCGATTACGCCGCCGAACAGATCCGCCGGCTCCGAACCCTTCACGAACAGTTCCCCAAAAAGCGCCGTTATCCCAGGGATCCACGATTCCGCAGCGCCATCTACGATCTGGAGTACACCCAGATTTTTTCGACTCTGCATGACAACCGCGTCGATTTTCTGGGAGATATCTACCGGCGCGACGGGGTGATCCACTTCGTCAAACTGCTGGACAATTACTATCTGGGGGCCAAATATCTTTTTATCGAGGTACCGGAGGATCGCAGCTGGCTCCGTGCCACCTGGTTGCGGATTCTGGCCGCGGGGATAGTTTTGGGAGGGATTCTCGCTCTGCTGGGCTTCTATCTCGCCCGGCTCTTTCTCCGTCCCATGCGCCGTTCCATCCAGCTTTTGGACGACTTTATCCAGGATACGACCCACGAGCTCAATACACCGCTGAGCGCGATCCTCGGCAATGTGGAGATGATCGATCCCCGACGGCTGGAAGATCGGGATCGGAAACGCTTCGAACGCATCGCCGTCGCGGCCCGGAGCGTGTCGGCTCTCTACGAGGATCTGAAGTTCCTGACCCTGGAACGTCACCGTCCGGTGGAGGATCGTCCCCTGGATCTCGAAGCGCTTCTCCGGGAACGCCTGGAGTATTTCGAAATCCTCATACGCAGCAAAGGCATCCGTGTGGAGCGGGATCTGGCTTCGTCGCAGATCGTGGCGGATCGCCGCCTCATCGCCCGTCTCGTAGACAACCTCCTCTCCAATGCCGTCAAATACAATCGACGGGGAGGCTTCATCCGGGTCCGCCTGAGGCCGGGGAGGCTGGAGATCGAAGACGGCGGGGTGGGGATGAGTCCCGAAGCCCTGGATGAGGTCTTCGAACGCTACCGCCGATTCGACGAGAGCGAAGGGGGATTCGGTCTGGGACTCGATATCGTCAAGCGGATCGTCGAGCGCTACGGGATGCGGATCCGGATGGAGTCGGAGGAGGGTGTCGGGACCCGGGTCATTCTGGAATGGGAGGAATCGTGATGAGTACGCTTCCGATCAAAGGTCGAGGGTTCCGGTATGGATTTTGTATGGTGACGCTTCTGAGCGTCATGAATCTGAGCGCCGGTGGGCCGGGGGTCTTCGACCGCAATTGCGTTCCCTGTCATCGGCGGGAGAACGTTTCACTGCGTCGTACGTTCATGAACGCTCTGCTGGTCTACAGCGGAGAGCGGAACATGAAAGCGGGACTCGCCTATTTTCTCCGGCATCCCAGTATCGAGACGTCGGTGATGGGACGCCGCTATTTCCGCCGGCACCCTCTGAAGGCGGCGACGACCCTCTCGCCCCGGGAACTTCGGGAGGCCCTCGACACCTACTGGGAACGGTACAAAGTGATCGGGAATCTTGAGTGACCCGATCGAATACACGATAAATTCACGATTTTTCTGGTACAATTGTCAGCGTAATCACATTTCAAGGAGTCTACATGAAAAAAATCGCTTTGACAATGCTCTTCGCCGGTGTTGCTCTGATGGCAGCAGATGGAAAAGCTCTCTACGCCAAGTGCCAGGGATGCCACGGTGCCGACGGAAAAACCAAGGCCCTCGGTAAGTCCGCTCCCATCGCCGGACTTCCTGCCGACACGATCGTCAAAGATCTCGAAGGCTACAAAGCCGGCACCCTGAACAAGCACGGAATGGGTGGCGTCATGAAAGGTCAGGCCGCTGCACTCAGCGAAGCCGACATGAAGGCACTGGCTGACTACATCAGCACACTCGGCAAGTAATTGTCGCCTTCGCCGCCTGGCGGCGAAGATATAGTTTCCCCTTCCTTTTTCTTCCTCTTCTTTTTTCGTTTGATTCATCTCGATACAATCTTTTCAAAAAGAGGTACGACGATGCGTATCGGATTCCTGATCCTGTTTTGGACGGTGTATTCGTGGGCGGGGAGTACGGTCAACGCTCTGATCCGCGAAGAGTCTCCCTACCTGCAACAGCATGCCCACAATCCGGTCCATTGGCTTCCCTGGGGTGAGGCGGCGTTCGAGAAGGCGAAACGGGAACAGAAACCGATCTTTCTCTCGATCGGCTACAGTACCTGCCATTGGTGCCATGTGATGGAACGTGAGTCCTTCGAAAATCCCGAAGTGGCGAAGCTGCTCAACCGCTATTTCGTGGCGATCAAGGTGGATCGGGAGGAGCGCCCCCAGATCGACCGCTATTACCAGACGGTTCATCGGCTTTTGACGCGGCGCCCCGGAGGGTGGCCCCTGACCATCCTCCTGACTCCGGATCGCAAACCGTTTTTCGCCGCCACCTATCTTCCCAGAGAGGAACGCTATGGCCAACCGGGGCTCCTGGATCTGCTGCGTTCCGCAGCCGCAACCTGGAGGGAACGTCCCGAAGAGATCCGGAACATCGCCGAGAAAGTGGACGCGGCGATGGGCAGCTTGGAGCGTCGGGATCCGGCCCATACTTCTGCGACACTCGATCAGGGGGTCGCCAAACGTTTTGTCGACGAGCTGGAAAAAGAGTTCGACCGGGAGTATGGGGGCTGGGGCATGCAGCCCAAGTTTCCCCGGGCCATGACCCTGGTGGCCCTGCTGAAACTCTACGGACTGAATGGGGACCCCCGGGCGCTGAAGATGGCGGACAAAACCCTCGAAGCGATGGCGCTGGGGGGCATCTACGACCAGGTGGAGGGCGGGTTCTATCGGTACAGCACCGATCGGAAGTGGACCATTCCCCATTTCGAGAAGATGCTCTATAGCAACGCCGAACTTTTGGAAGCCTACGCTCTGGGAGCCCGCATCACCGGACGGCCCCTCTACCGTAGGATCGTCCGGGAAACGGTGAGGGTTCTGGAGCGTCATTATCGGGATGCGGAGGGTCTGTTTTACGGGGCCAGCGACGCAGACAGCCGAATCCCGGGAAGCGAAGAAAAGGAGGAGGGGTACTACTATACCTACCGCTATGGCACGCTTCTCCCCCTCCTGAAAAAGGCAGGCATCCCCGACCCGCAGGAAGCTCTGGCCGGCTGGGGTATCACGGAGGAAGGAAATTTCATCAAGTTTCGCTCCAATCCCACGCTCCGGCGGGAGGGAGCCGGCGGCCTGAAGGTCCGGAAGGTTTTGCGGGAGTTGCGCAGGAAACGTCCCTATCCCTTCATCGACCGGAAACTCCAGTGTTCCTGGAACGCCCTGTGGATCCACGCTTTGTTCAGCGCGGCGGAGATCGATCGTCGCTATGGAGTATTGGCTCTGGAGACATTGGAGAGCCTCTACCGTCAGCTCTATAGGGGAGGCAGACTCTATCATCAGAAACTGCCGGGCAGATCCCCGAAGGTTCCCGCACTGCTGGAAGACTACAGTTTTCTTCTCGCCGCCACGCTGGATGCGCGGGAGTGGAGCGGGGATCTCCGATGGCTGGAACGGGCAAAGGCTTTGGAGGCGGAGGCCCGAACGCGGTTCCGCCACGATGGGACCTGGTACGACAGCAGCGGAAAGTTTCGCAATCCGATGGATCTGGAGGGAGGAGCCTACCGTTCGCCTCTGGCGGTACTGGCCGACAGCGATCTGCGTCTGGCGCTTCTGACGGGGGATCCCGCCTACGAAGCGAGGGCCCGGGAGATCCTGCACAGGAATGCGTCACTCCTGGAGCGTTACCCCCGGGCGGCCCCCGCCGGCGTCCTGGCCGCATTGGCCCGACGCTACGGCTACATCCTGCTCAAGCTTCCCCGGGAGCGCTACGATCGTTTGCGCTCCCGGATCGCACGGGAAATCCTCTATCCCTTCCTCGAGAGCCGCGAAGCTTCCGATGATCTCTGTCAGGCCTGCCGGATCGGCAGCTGTTTTCTCTACGATCGGAACGCCACACGCTTTACGGATCGACTGAAAAAGAGACTGGCCCCTCACGCATTTCGTTGAATCGTTCCGGAAAGAACAGAAAGATTTATCTCCACTCCACGATCTCCTCCAGGGCTTGCCGGGTCTTCGGTTTGGGCTCCCGGACCCGGTAACCGAAGGCGGCCATGACCGCCACGCCGAAGCGTTCGGTATCGATCCCGAACGTATCGGCCATGATCCCCTCCAGGGCGTCGGCGCGGAATCCCTCGACGGCGCAGGAGTCGATCCCCATCATCGCCGCGGCGGTCATCATGTTGCCCAGGGCGATGTAGCACTGTTTGCAGGCCCAGTCGAAGATCGCCCGGTCGCTCTCCAGGAGCCGGAAATCCTTCTCCTGGAAGGTCCGGTACTTCTCCCGGCGCGCTTCGGCCATCTCTTCGGGAAGATGGTGGATGTCGCGCATCATGTGGGTGACGTAGTCGCTGCTCCAGATCATGTCGGGACGTTTTCGCGCCAGGATGACGAGGAAGTGGCTCGCGGTGGGGAGCATTTTTTGGGCTCCCCAGGTGACGGGGAGGAGCTGCTCCCGCAGGGCGGGATCCTGGACGACCAGGAAGCTCCAGGGCTCGAATCCGAAGGAGCTGGGGCTGAGCCGTCCCGTCTCCAGGAGGGTTTCGAACTGCTCGTTCGGAATTTTTTTCTCCGGGTCGAAGATCTTGCAGGCGTGGCGGAATCGAAAGGCGTCGAGGATCGTGTCGGAGGGGATCATGAATCCTTGTTCCTTTTTGGAAAGGATTGTACCATAGAGAGGAAGAAGAGGCCCCCACAGCTACGTCGGGGGTACGTTTCTAATGTTCCAGACGTTGAAGAATCGCGCACTTGCGCAGAGCGGCGGCTTCGCTGCCGTACCGCTTGGTATATTCGTCGTATTTGGCTTTGCCGATCAGGTCGATGCATTTGGGACGGGTCATCACGGAGGTCGTTGTCTGGGAGGGCTCCGTGTCCCTCGCGACGAAACCTTCGTCACGGTTCCCGTCCGTTTGAGGGGCGGGAGTATCGCCCATCTCTTCGCCGAGGAGGGAGCGTTTGATGGTGCTTTGGGGACCGAGAAGCTCGGGATCTTTCTGACCGGACTCCAGACTGTACGGCTCGGGTTTGAGGGAGTAGTGCTCTTCCAGGTTGCCGGTATCCTGCCACATCGCCGGGCGGGTTTCGTTGCGCTCGGGGAGTTTCGGTTCGGGGATGCGAGGCATACAACCGCTCAGCAGGATCAGACTGAGGAAACTCAGAACGACAACCATCTTTTTCCGATTTTTTTTCACAAGCGTTCCTGCCGTTTTTTTGCCGACTATTCTACTTGACATTGCTTGAAGTTCTGTTAAAATCGGTACCGAATCCAGGAGATGAAGAGAATGGAGTACGAGGATGATGAATATCGTGGTCAACGGTGAGAGACGGGACGTTCCCGAGGATACGACGCTGGCGGAGCTGATCGCGGCCCTGAAGATCGAAGAGAAGGTGATGGCGGCGGCGGTCAACATGGAGATCGTCAAAAAGGAGCGTTGGGGAACGCATCGGCTGAAGGAGGACGACCGGGTGGAACTCCTCCATTTCGTCGGAGGAGGGTGAGAGAATCGATCGAACGATCCGAAACGAATAAGGAGGTGTAGGATGGTATTTGCAACGCGTAGCGAAGCGGGAAAACGGCTGGCGGAGATGCTGGAGGCCTACCGGGAGGCTCCCGACACGGTGGTGGTGGCGTTGCCCAGGGGAGGGCTGCCGGTAGCCGAGGCGATCGCGCGGGAGCTGAATCTGCCTCTCGATATCTTTTTCGTCAAAAAGATTCCCAGCCCCTACAACGAAGAGGCGGGGATCGGCGCCGTTTCGGAAAACGGATTGATGCAGGTCAATTCCCATGCGGTCGCTTCCTTGGGAGTATCGGAAGAATACATCCGGAGCAGGGCCCGGGAGAAACTGGAGCAGATGGCACGAAAACGGGCGCTCTACGGTCGGGACCGAAGCGATTTTTCCGGGAAGACGGTGATCCTGACCGACGACGGCGTGGCGACGGGGTCTTCGATGCTCCTCGCGGCCCGGGCCCTCAAAGAGGCCGGTGCCGCCAAGGTGGTGATCGCCGTGCCGGTCGCTCCCTCGGAGTTGCTGCCGGTGCTCCGGGAGGCGGCGGATGATGTGGTGGTCGTTCATCCCGATCCCGATCTGATGGCGGTAGGGCGCTTCTATCGGGACTTTCACCAACTGGAGGATGGAGAGGTGATGGAGATCCTGCGGAAGTACCCGGGAGCGGGAGGATGATCGCCGCGCTGGACGTCGGCCTCAAACGCATCGGGGTCGCCGTCAGTCCCGATGGAAAGGTGGCGATTCCCCGGGAGGCCGTTTTGCGCCGGGGGCGGAAGCAGGCGGCGCGGGATCTCAGGGCTTTTCTCGACGAATGGGAGGTGGATACCCTCGTCGTAGGTCTGCCGAAAGGAGGCGCCGGCGAGGAAGAGATGGAACGTCGAATTCGCCATTTCGTCGGGTTGTTGGAGCTTCCGGAGAGCATCACGGTCCACTATCAGGATGAAGCGGGTTCTTCGGAAGAGGCGAAGCAGCGAATGGCGGGAATCGTCCGCCAGCGACGGGACGGCAGACTCGACTCCCTGGCGGCGCAGATCATCCTGGAGCGTTGGCTGGAGACGAAGAGAGACTGAAGTTCTGCCGGAGGCCATCGGTCGAATCGTTCGTGAAACGATTTCAGGGAATGGATGCAGGTGACGTGTCCAAACGGGGAGAGGAAGAGAATGGGGGAACGGCAGGGTTCCGTTTTCGGGCTTTGGCCACGTGAAAACGGAAACGGATCGACGAGCGCAGGGCTCAGTCGGCGACGGTCACTTCGACGGGATCGCTCTCCCAAAGTCCGTGTTTGGTGCAGTAGGCCATGGCGGTGAGCTTGAGTTTACTGCCGGTGGGGACGATGTAAAACGTCACTTCCGCATGCTCCTTCTGGTTGCCCAGGGTTCCGGGAGTGAAGGTGGCCTGTCCCAGAAGGGTCTCTCCGTTCCAGAGCTGGATGTAGGCGATATAGTGATCGAAATCGTCCGGGTGGCTGTATTCGTTCCCCATTTTGACGGTGACGGGGAATTTCTCACCTTTTTTGGCATGCTCCGCACAGTGAATGAACGGCGAGTGGCGATCGATATAGTCTTTTTTTGCTTCTCTCTCGACAGTGTCGATGTCGACATAACGGTTGATCTTGGGCATGAATGCTCCTTCATCTTGATTTGGATCAAGAAGTATAGCATAAAGTACGGTCAAACCAGATAAAATTTGTCTGAATTGGGGCGTGTCGAGATCCGGATCGGGCGCATCGTCCCCGAACGAAAGGAACTCTTTTCTGCTCTCTGTATCGCGAAATTTTGGGAGAGTATGGATTGTCGATTCAGATCCTGTAGGCTCTCAACAGGACGGAATAGCGGAAGAGAAACGCGCCGTGGTCGATGGCGTCGAAGATGTCGGCATCGCTCCAGCCGTATCGATGGAGGGTTTCGAGAGTTTTGGCGTCGAGAGATTCCGGAGTTTCCGTCGTCCGCAGTACCGTCGTCATGAGCCTCCTGTGGGATTCGTCGAGGGGGAGGGTCCCGGGATCTTCCAGGACATTCCGGATCCGATCGGGAGTATATCCCCGTTGCCGAAGCATCGTCTCGTTGAAGCTCTTGCAGTAGTCGTATCCATGACGCTCGGCGACGATCCTTCGCAAAAAGATGAAAAAATCGGGGTCGATCCGGGGGTGTTCGGCAATGTAGGCGATCTCGTCGAGAAAGTGCCGGAAGCGTTCGGGGTTGAGGGCGGCGAAGAAACGGAAATGGGGCGAGACCGATCCCAGCCTCTTTACGATGATGCGAAGGAGGCGCTCGGCGTGTCGATCGGGTCGGGGGTCGATGAGAGGCATGGCGGAGCCTTTGGCGGAGAGATTGGACCGTTTGGTCTAATGAGAGTATAGGGGATGGCATCGACCGGGGTGGCGGCGTAGCCATGCAGATAAATGAGGTCGAACGCGGCGTCGAGAAGCTTCTCCCTGGTATTCCTCTTTTTCATGGAGCTATTATAACGGGAAGCTCTGCGGAGATCGAGCTTTCGGACGTCGAGCGAGGGACGAGGGGATGGTGTTGGTGTTAGGTTTTAGAGTCCCCCATAGGGGATCCGTAAACCCCACGCCTTTAGGCGGCCGGGATCTGTGATAGACTTGAGGGATGGAACGATACAAGAGTGGCGGGCATACCGTATGGGATTGTAAATATCATATC
>CAZGGT010000160.1:0-1975 GCA_964525335.1 uncultured Nitratifractor sp.
CCCAAGGCGGTCTACGGGCTCATCGAATACTACCGGGAGGAGATCCGGGCGGCGCAGCTGGTGGCGGGGCCCGGCTGCTACCCCACGGCGACGCTCCTGGGGATTCTCCCCTTCATCCCCTATATCGACAGTACGGTGCCCCTCTTCGTCGACGCCAAATCGGGGGTGAGCGGCGCGGGCAAGAAGCTGACGGAGACGAGCCATTTCGTCACCATCAATGACAACATTTTCGCCTACAATCCCCTCAAACACCGCCATGCCCCGGAGATCGCCGAAAAGATCGCCAAGGTCCACGGCACCCGGATGGAGGTGAACTTCGTCCCCCATCTCATCCCCGCCACCCGGGGGGAGCTGGTGAGCGTCTACGCCACCCTCAAAGAGGAGATCGATCCCATGGAGATCCTGGAACGGGCCTATCTGGACGAGCGCTTCATCCGCCTGCGCCACAAGCCGGTGGACATCAAAAGCGTAGCCGGCACCCACTTCTGCGATCTCTACGCCCAGCGCAACGGCCGGGGACTCTTCGTCTCCAGCGCCATCGACAACCTCCTGCGGGGAGCATCCAGCCAGGCCCTGGCGGCGGCCAACCTGATGATGGGCCTGGACGAGGGGGCGGGGTTGCCCGTCATCGCCTACGTGCCGTAGGCGATGACGGAGATGGAAGATTGACGATGGAGGATGGAAAATAATGGAGGAGCTTCAGAAAGAGCGCGAGCCTTCGTCATCGTCCATCCTCCATTGTCCATCTTCCATCATCAAAGAGGGCGCGATCTTCGTCGCCGACGCCCACTATCCCCATCACGGGGAGGAGTTTCTCGAACTGTTGAAGGCACTGGAATCGGGGAGGATCGAGACGCCCCAGCTCTTTCTCATGGGAGACATTTTCGACCTGCTCTTCGGCTGCGGAGCCTACATCCGCAGTTTCGTCCCCGAGGCGATCGAACGGCTTCGGCGGCTTTCGGAGCGGATCGAGATCCACTACCTCGAAGGGAATCACGACTTCTGCCTGAAAACCATATTCCCGAATATCAACGTCGTTCCCCGGAGCCGACAGCCTCTGATGATGGAGTGGAACGATAGGAAAGTGGCCCTGGCCCACGGGGATCTCTACGATACGGGGCTCGGCTACGAACTCTACAGCTTCCTCCTGCGAAGCTGCCGGGCGATGTGCCTGCTGCTGCCGTTGGAAAAGCGCCTGATCGATCCCCAGATCAGAATGCTGCGGAAAAAAAGCATTTGTCGTAAGCTGGAGAACTTCGAAGAGAAGGCATCCCATATCATAAAATATTATCCCGACGACGTCGACCTGATCGTCGAGGGGCACTTCCATCAGGGCCGGAAGATCGGCCGCTACGTCGCGCTGCCTTCCCTGGCGTGCCAGAAGGAGGTGGGCGTGGCGCGTGACGGGGAGATCGTTTTCGTGAAGGCGAAGGCGAAGGCGATGGTCGATAGTCGATAGTCGTTGGTCGTTGGTCGTTGGTCGTTGGTCGTTGGTCGTTGGTCGTTGGTTCCCGACGGATCAATCGTCGGAAACCAACCCTACCGCTCTCAGCTCTCAGCTCTCATCTTTTAGCTTTTAGCTTTCAGCTTTTCGCTCTAAGCTCTATGCTCTCAGCTCGAACACAAAGGAGAAAAAACGATGCATGAAAAAATGACGGGAATGAGGCGGCTCCTCTGGATGCTGGCGTTTCTTCCGCTGCTGCTGGCGGCGCGTTTCGAAGCGGTGGCGGTGGAGCGTTGCCCGGCGTGGAACGATCTGAAGGGGACCCGCAACAGCGGGAACAGGATGCTGGTGAAGGGGGAGCGTTACAGCGTTCATCGTCTCCAGAAGGGGCACTACCTGATCCGTTACGACAGCGGGGGGTCGGCGAGCCAGCGATGGGTGGAGGAGCGGTGCCTCCGCCCGGTTTCCCCGGAGGGGAAAAACTTTCGAAAACGTTCGGCGGCAGAGGCGGAGAAAACCGTGGAGAAAGGG
>CAZGGT010000161.1:0-4175 GCA_964525335.1 uncultured Nitratifractor sp.
TTGTCCGCTTTGTAGAGTTTGCCGTCGATCTCGGCGACGACGACCACATGGCCGGTCTGCTGCATCTTGATCCGGACGGAGTAGTTGGGGATTCCACGCTCGGGCACGTCGAAAATGGCGACGACGCTCTCGGGATCCGCCGTCTGCATCAGGGCGATCTTCTTGGCCCCCTCGGCCTTGATGGTGACGGGGACGACGGCACCGTTCTCGGCGATATCGGGAGCCTTGAGCTTGATCTTGCCCGCTTCGACCTTGTCGGAACCGAAGATCTCCTTGATGGCCTTGTTGACTCCGGACATATCCTCGCCCTTGGCCTTTTCGTCATTGGGGATCTTCCAGACCGCGGGAAGCTTCTCCCGGTAGTTGGTCGCCATGACCATCGTGGGAGCGGCCGCGACCACCGCCAGCATTCCTGCACCCATACCCAAAAATTTTCTTCGTTCCATGTTCGTTCCTTTCTGTGTTGAAATTGGTTTATTTCACTGTTTTGAGGTAGGCGACCAGCGCCTTGATCTGCGCGTCGCTCAGCCAACCGTTCAATCCGAAGGGCGGCATGCCCGAGATCGGATTGGTGGTATAGGGGTTGTAGATCTTGTCGTAGAGCGCCTGCTCGGGCCATGCAGAGAGATACTGCAGTTTGGGGCCGAAGCTTCCGGGGCTGTTGATCTTCTTGCCGTTCACGTCGTGACACGCCAGGCAATTGCCCAGTTTCTTGGTGTTGAAGATCTTTTCACCCTCTTTGACCAGATCGGCATTCCCCGCGCCTGCGGTCACGCTCAGCGCCACGGCGATCGCCGCCGACGCCAACAGTTTCATGCTCTGCATACGGTACTCCTTACTTGCTTTTCCCAACCATGTAGTCGGTGATGGCCTTGACCTGATCGTCCGACAGGCTCATATTGCCCCCTTTGGGAGGCATGCCGTTGAATCCTTTGATGGCGTGCTCATACAGGGTCGTTTTCCCCTGCTTGATTCGAGCGGTCCACTCCTCCTTGTTGCCGACGACCGGAGCTCCCGCCGCGCCGCTGTCGTGGCAGGCGGCACAGCTGGCCTTGTAGTCGGCTTCGGCGGCATTGCCTCCGCCCGCTTTGGGCTTGAGAACCGGAGCCTCCACCGCCGTGTTGAACGCCGGGGTATCCCCCAGGGCGTAGCGGGGCAGCTTGCTCGAAGGCTCGATGCTCTCGGTGGCGTCGATCTTGATGTGCATCACCTTGACCTTCTTGGGATCGACACAATCCTTCATGCACCGGGTGTTGTGGGTATCGGGCTTACGCAGGTCGTTGTATTCGAAACCGTCCCGGTTGGGCATGACCACCTTCTTGAGGAATGCGGCGTCGATCACCGTATCGTCCTCGATCTCCTTGCCGTCCACCTGAATCTCGTTGAGCTGCAGCAGGTAGCCGAGGATCCCGTAGACCTCGTCGTTGCTCAGCTTTTTCGGTGTCGGCAGGGGCATCGCCATCTTGATGTACCAGAAGAACGGAGCGATATAGGGGGCATAGCTCCCCAGGGTCTTCTCGGGACCCTCATCTCCCCCGGTGAGGGCCTGGTGGGTCAGGGTGCCGAAGCCCCCGACCAGAACCGGATTCCTCCCGACCCCTTCCCCGAAGTCCCCGTGGCAGGAGGCGCAGTTGTTGGCGAAGACCTCGGCCCCCTGCTCCACGGTCATCTGCCCCGGAGGCAATCCCTTGCCGTCGGGACGGACATCGACATTCCAGCCGGCAATCTGCTCGGGGGTGGCGTCGGCTCCGTACTTGAGCTCGTTTTTCTTGAGCTTGACGGGGTTGTGATTGATCCGATCCCCCTCGACGGCGGGACGGACGATGGCGCCGTCGACGTTGATGGAGCGGCCTTCCTTGTCCTTGGTGATCCCGTGATAGGGATAGTGGTCGGGATTGGCGACCTCGTAGTCGCGCTTTTTCGGCGCCCCTTCGGAGGCCAGGACCACGGAGGCGCTCAGTGCCAGGGCACCCGTCCACAGTGCGAGATTACGCGCGACGAATCTGGACATTGTTCACCTCCCCGTTTTCTTTGACTTCCCAGTATTGGATCGCGTTTCTATGGTAGACGAATTCGGTCCCCCGGGCGTCGAGGAGCTGCTGCTGCTCGGGCTGGGTGTAGCCGGTCTCGTCGGTGGAGCGGCTGCCGATGATCAGCGGTTTGCCGTCCCAGTCGAAGTAGAACTCGAAACGGGTGATCATCTTGGGCAGCTTTTCGCTGGTGATGGTCGCCTCGTACCAGGTTTTGCCCCCGTCGAGGGTGACATCGACCTTCTCGATCTTGCCCTTGCCGCTCCAGGCGATGCCGCCGATCTTGGTCGGACCGGGCTTGCGCCCCTCCCAGCCCCGCTCGGGACAGGGGGAGGTGATGACCGAATCGGACTCAAAAACCCAGTCGAACATCTTGGCGTGTCCGTCGGGGAGCAGCTCGGTGTACTTGGTGGTCTCTTCCCGGACCCACCACGCCTTGTCGTCGAACTTGAGCCGGCGCAGCCACTTGGTCTGAATGACCCCTTCCCATCCGGGGAGGAGCAGCCGAACCGGATAGCCGTTCTCGGGCCGGAGCGCCTCGCCGTTCATGGCATAGACCAGCATGGCGTCGTCGAGAACCTTCTCGATGGGCACGGAGCGACCGACACTGGCGGGATCGCTCCCCTCGGAGAACATCCACTTCGCCTCGGGCTTGAGACCGATGTCCTCGAGGATCGTCTTGAGCTCGACTCCCGTATATTCGGAAGCCGAGAGCATCCCGTGGGTGATCTGCAGAGAGTTGAGCCCCGGGCCCCGGGCCTCCATGGCGCTGTTGGCGGGACAGGAGAAGAAGTGCTTCCGTGTCACGCTGGGATAGCGCTTGAGGTCCTCCAGGGTCAGGATCACCGGCCGTTCCACCAGGCCATGGATCATCAGCCGCCACTCGAGGGGATTGATATCCACGACGCCGCCGTGACAGCGGACGAAGTGGAGGCCATTGGGAACGATGGTCCCCTCCAGATCCTGCCAGGGAGTGAAGCTGACGGAGGCTTTCTGATCGGCCGTCAGCCAGGGGACGATCCGTCGAACGACATTGGCCTCGTACTTGGAAGGAAGCCCGTAAGGGTAGGCATTGACATCCCGTCCCCAGCTCTTGCCCCATTTGGCGACATGGGGAGGGAGGTTCTCCGGATCGGGTTTGAACTCCCCCGCCTTTGCGCCGCTACTGAGCGCACCGGTCATTGCCGCGGCGGCACCGACGGAGAAGGTCACACCGCGCTTGAGAAAGTCTCGGCGCTCCTCCTTGGGTACATCCTCCAGCTGCTTCGCGACCTCCCGGATCATCTCGGCAGTTGTCGGAGAGTGGACCTTCTGGTCCTTCTCATTCATCATGGAACATCTCCTTTCTCTCATAACTTTTGACCACTTAGTCAAGACCAGTATAACGATATATAATCAAATTTAATATGAATAGAGAAAAAAATATGAATATGAGAGAGTCTTGTTACTTATTGTTACAGAATAATTAAAATTATATTCTATGAATTATCCTGGCAAAATATATCAATTTTCCTGATGAAAATAGTATGATCTGAAAGTTTGTTTTATGAATGATTATTCAGTCAATATTCGGAGAAGGTCGATAAAACGGGAGATATGGGCCGAAAGGCCCGGGGGGAATTACTTGCTGAGGACCTCTTTGACCGCCTTCCCGATGTCGGCGGGAGAGACGACGACTTTGACGCCGGCCGCCTCCAGGGCCTCCATCTTCTCGGCCGCCGTACCGCTTCCGCCGCTGATGATGGCGCCGGCGTGACCCATCCGCTTGCCCTTGGGCGCGGTCTGACCGGCGATGAAGGCGACGACGGGCTTGGAGATGTTCTCCTTGATGTAGGCGGCCGCCTGGATCTCCAGGTCCCCGCCGATCTCGCCGATCATGACGATCGCCTCGGTCTCGGGATCGGCCTCGAACATCGGCAGGAGCTGCTTGTAACTCAAGCCGATGATGGGGTCGCCCCCGATGCCGACAGCCGTGGTGATGCCGTAGCCCTCCTGGACCACCTGATGGGAGGCTTCGTAGGTGAGGGTCCCGGACTTGGAGATGAGTCCCACGTTGCCCTTCTTGAAGATGTTGCCGGGCATGATGCCGATCTTGCATTCCTCTGCGGTGATGATGCCGGGACAGTTGGGCCCGATGGTGCTCAT
>CAZGGT010000162.1:0-4729 GCA_964525335.1 uncultured Nitratifractor sp.
TCCCATCCTGGGGCAGGTGTTGGCGACCGGGATTCCGATGATTCTCGTCTGGATCGGGATCGGCTGGGTCGTCTGGGACAAGCTGCTGGTCTGGACCACCAAGCTCATCAGCTGGGTTCCGTTCAGCATCGTCAAAGCCGACGGGGCGATGCTGGTGCTCTTTCTGCTCTGGGGAGTCGCGGTTCTGGCCACCTTTGCCTTCGTGACGGCGATTTTCGCCCCGCTGATATTTCGAAAGATCCGACGGGGATACTACTATTATTCTTTTACGGCCTTGTTGCTTTTCGCCGCGGGCTGGGCCTGGTACTTCATGGCCAATTGGCATACCCTCAAAGTCGCCATCGCCGACAAGCTTCTGGTATGGCTTCCCTTTCAGACCGTGGCGGAGGGGAGCGCCTGGCTGCTCAACTTCTACATCCTCTACAGTTTCTATATCCTGAGCATCTATCTGCTTCTCTCCTTTTACCGCAAGGATTTTCTGGAGACGGTTCGGGAGATCGAGTATCCCGACGCCTCCCTCAACGAGGAACGTCTCAAAACCTCCCACAGTTTCATCGCCCTGCGGGATGCCCTGATGTTTCTGGTTTTGACGATCCTGCTCTTTCCCCTGCTGCTGGTACCCGTCGTCAACGTACTGATCCAGCTCTTTCTCTGGGCCTGGCTCTATCGGGACGCCAATTTCCGTGGGACCTGCAAACTCTATTGCGACGAAGCGACCTTCCATCGCCTCAAAGAGCACAGTTTCATGATCTGGAGCATCGCCTTTTTCGCGTCACTGCTCAACTTCATACCCATCATCAATATCTTCACTCCGTTTTTCGCTCAACTGGTGGCCTTCCACTGGATCATGGCGGAGCAGGGGGTGAAGCCCCATCCCATCGGGATGGAGGATGAGAGCGCGCCGGAAGGAGGCGAGGATGGCGAATGAGGAGAAGATGCGGGTCGTTCTCTCCGGCCTGGAGATACCTTTTTGGGATCTGGTCTGGTTCATGGTCAAACTGGCCCTCGCGTCGGTACCGGCGATGTTCATTCTCTGGTTCTTTTTCTGGGTATTTTCGGCGTTTTTCGACGGGGTGATGCAGTTCCTCGTTCCGGCCGCCGCAGCATAGCGTGGGGGGAGTGAGATGCGAATCGTCAGTCTTTTGACCCGATGGGAAGATGCGGAGCGGCTGATCCGACGGACCGCGCACTACGCCGAGCGTCTGAAAGCGGGGGTGACCCTGCTCTATGTCCGGGAGGAACATCTCTTCGAACTTCCGCTCTTCGGGCGGCGAATCCCTTCGAGGGAAGAGGTGCAGGAAAAGCTACGTGAACTGGCCCGAAAGGTGGTAGGGGAGGAGTGGGTAATCTTCTGCCACGACGACGATCCCGTGGATCGGGCCGTGCTCGAGGCGGAGCGGGAACATGCCGCTCTGCTGATCAGTGATGATCGGAAGGAGAGCGAAGAGCTTTTGCGCCGTTCTCCCGCTCCGCTGCTCTTTCCGGATTTGGAGCGGGCAAGCGGGGAGTGTGACCGGGGACTGCTCGTCTTCGATCCTGCGTTCCGAGGTGCGGAGTGTCTTCCGCAGATTCGTCGTGTACTGGCGGCCCGGGAGTGGAGCGCCTATATGGACGATCCGGGGATTCCCGCCGTCGGGGAGACGACGGGAATCGATCCCCTGGCCGATGCGGTGGTGAGCGATCTTGAACTGGAGGAGGAGCTTCGGGAGATCCGGGAAAAAGCCTTCAGGGAGTTTTGTGAGGCTGAAAAACTGGAAGGATACTTCGAGGTGGGAGAGGAGGGGATCGTCGAAGAGATTCTCCGGCGTGCCGCCGTCGTCGAAGCGGAATGCCTGGGCTGCATCGTGGCCGACCGTGAGACCCTCCTGGCCGATGCTCTTCCGGAGCTGGTCCGACGGGCGGGCCGGGATCTGATGATCTGTTTCCAGGAGTGAGGGGTAGAGTGCTTCGTCTCCGAATGGCTTCGGCGAAAGGAATTTCCCGAAAATGAAAGAGCGTCTGCGCCGTACCGCAAAGCGGGTCGCCGCCAATCCCGTCCTGCGCCAGAGCGCCCGTTCCATGAAGCCGGCCCCCACGCTCTGGGGTGTCGTCGGCGTTCTGCTCTTTTTCATTCTTCCCGAGATCGTCGCGTTCTGGCGGGGGCACGAGATCACCCTCTGGGCCCATGCCCGCTACCTGCAAGAGCCCGACAGGATCCTGCGTCTCAACTATTGGCTTCTGGAGAAGATCTTCGAAGAGGGAGGCAGCTGGCTCAATCTGGGGATTGGCGTGGGGCTCCTGGCCTGGATCGGCTACGAGTGGCGGCAAAAGGGCTCCTCGGAGCGTGAGGAAGACTTGTAGCCTTTTGCCCTGTCGGGTAAGGTGGGTTCTGTTGCGTTACCCCGGACGGGGATTTGAGCCTTTTGTCCGCCCTTGGTTCTCTCCTCGGGAAAAATCTTTACATCGGATTCCGGGCTGATTCGCAGATTCGGACCTGCGTGGGAAACGACGTTTCCAACCTGCGCGTGCTGAATGTGTTTTTGGGGTTACGATGGGGTGCGGCCATAAAGTTTCCCGCGTAGGTCGCACTCGTCGATTGCGACATCCACTTCGGATGTCTTATAAAACCCTTGTCTCAAATTTCAGGCGGATGTGTTGGCTATACGGTTCGGTGTTGGAAACGACGTTTCCAGCCTACACGTGCATTCCATGACGATGTTCCGGTTGGAGGGGCGAAGATTCTATCGGGATATGGAGCAGGAGAGAGAGATCGGGGCCCGAAGCCCCGCAAGGGAGAAGCGGGGGAGAGGAGGGAAGGCTCAGATGCAGCCCATCTCCTCTTCGGCTTCGGCCTGGGGCTTGGCGGGTTGCTTGTCGGCCGGGGCGGCCGCCGCGGGTCGGGAGGCGCCGCTGGGGGCCGATCCGCTCTGAGGAGTCGCAGTGCCCGGGGTGGTGGCTGGCTGCGTGGCCGCAGGAGCCGGGGCCGCTTTGGGGCAGGAGGCGAGGATCACCTTTTTGAACTCGGCGATCGCCCGTTTGTTTTTGGGGTCGACGACGAGCGCCTCCCGGGCGTACTTCTCGGCCATCTTCATGTCGTCCTTGTCGAGGGCCCTCTCCGTCATGGCGACATACTTCTCCACCGCTTTGGCCCGGGCTTCGACGAGGGCGGTCCCGTGGGTGCCGGTGTAGTAGGCGAGGGCGAGTCCTCCGAGCAGGATCAGGATGCCCCCGGCGGGAGCGACGTAATTCGTTTTGAGAGCCATATTATTTTTCTCCTTTGTTGGTCAGTGTTTGCAGAAGCATCAGGAAGAGGATGATGCCGGTTTCGAGAGCGACGGTCAGAATGTAGGAGGTGTACTCGTTGCCTCCGAAGAGATCCTGGAGCTTCAGGACCCCCAGATTGCCGCTGGAGGCGAACTCCTTGACGAAGGGATAGAGGAGGAAGTAGCCCAGGGCCCCGGCGAAAAGCCCCAGGAGAAAGACCAGCGCGTCGCTCTTCCCGGTTCCCAGACCCGCGACGGCGGTGCCGGGACAGTAGCCCGCCATCACCATTCCCACTCCGAAGAGTAGGCCGCCCACCAGGTAGGGCCAGACGTAGGTCTTGGGGGTGAAGAGGGCGTTGAGATCGATCCAGCCCATCCAGGCGAAGAGGATGAACCAGGTGGTGGCGGTGATGATGGTCACTCCCATGATCTTCGGCACGGCGATGTTTTTGAAGTAGAAGGTGTCGGCGATGAGCTGGGCCCGGGTGAATCCGGTGCGTTCCAGGATGAAGCCGAAAGCGAAGCCCATGGTGACGGCGAAGAAGAGATTGCCTTCGGGGCTCAGGAATCCGTTGGAGTAGAGGGGGAGGATAAAATCCATCATGCCTCGCCCCCTTCGTCCTTGCCCTCGGCGACCCACTGTCTGCGGAAGAGGGGGGAGAGGATCAGCGCTCCGGCGAAGGCGGCGAACATGAAGATCCAGGCTCCCACGGAAAATGTGGCCATTCCATCGAGCCCTTGGCCGCTGGTGCATCCCCGGGACAGCCGGGTGGCGAACATGACGATGGCTCCCCCGAGAAATGCCCAGAAAAAGCGTTTCATCAGCGGATAGCCGGGGGCACGGTCGGGCTTGATCATGAGGCGTCCCGCCAGCAGGGCACTGACGAAACCTCCGAGAAAGATCCCGAGGGTTTCCATGACGGTCCAGTTGTCCAGAGCGTTCAATCCCCGGCGGAAGTAGCTGGCGACGTATGCGTTGCCCATCCAGCTTTTGTCACTCTCCACAAGCATCTGCGCCGTCGCCCGGGAAAAGGTTCCGCTGGCGCCGAACCCCTGGGAAGCGATGGCGAAAGTCAGGAAGAGCATCGTTCCCAGTACGACCCCCCCGAAGTAGGGATTCCAGTATTTTTTTTCCATAGGATAAGGCTCCTTTTTGGTTTTGGATATGTGCAGTCTATTTTATAATATTTGTATAAATTATAGCTTACAATGATGGTTCTCTTATTTAATAATGATAAGAAAAAATTATTATATCGACATCTGTTTTTGATTTGAAAGGTTCGGGCGTTTCGAACGTTAGAGACAACGGAGAGAGAGGAGAGAAGCGTTACGCCGGCATCTCTCCGGGGTAGAGGGCTTCGAGGCGGCGGTAGAGCTCTTCGGGGTCGATGCCGGGGTGGCGCTCCAGGAGCTCCTGCATCACCACGTTGTCCTCCCGGCCGTTCCAGATCTTGAGGTAGCTTCCCTCCTTGTAGCCGTGCTCCTGG
>CAZGGT010000163.1:0-4076 GCA_964525335.1 uncultured Nitratifractor sp.
GCTCATCACCAGGGCGTCGTCGCTGCAGTACTTCTCGAAGGGTTGGGGAAAGCGTACCCCGCTTTTCTCGTAGGTGGAGGAGAAACTCTTGAGGTTGACCAGCTCCTGGCTGAGGCTCACCTCCTTGCGGATCATCTCTCCGAACTCGGCGATAACGGCATCGATGGAGTTGCGGGTATAGGTGGAGAAGAGCGGGCGGAAGAGCCGGTTGAAGATCTCCAGGATCCGCAGGTCCGCCTCCACCTGGGCGGCGATCCCCTCCCGGCGAAGCTTCACCGCCACCTGCGTGCCGTCGTGAAGGCGGGCGATATGGACCTGACCGATGGAAGCGCTGGCCAGGGGGGTACGCTCGAAAGCGTCGAACGGATCCTCCTCCCCGAAGGCCCGTTCATAGACCCGTTCGAAGGCGGCGGGATCCATGGGCGGGATCTCGTCGTGCAGCGCCCGGAGTTCCGCCAGGTAGCGGTCGTCGAAAAAGTCCGCCCGGGTCGCCAGCACCTGTGCCAGCTTGATGAAGCTCGCTCCCAGCTCGTTGATCCGCTGCCGCAGCTCCACCGGCTCCAGAGGCCGCCACCACAACAGCCTCTCCTGGCGTTTGATGAGCAGAAAGACCGTCAGAAGAAAACCGAAGACTCTTCCCACCCGCACGGGAGAGTAGCGCTGTCGAAACGACACACCGATCCTTTGTATTACATCCGGGAAGGATCCGGGAACCCTTCCCCCCTCGCAAAACGACTCGCTCGTCCGTCCCTACTGGCGTTTCAGCTCTTCCCGGAGCTTCTCCAGATCCTCTTTGGTCGCCAGGCCCATCTCGTCGAGCACCTCACGGAGCGCCTTCTTGATCTCCTCCCTGAGGGCCCGCTCCTGCTCCTCCCCTTTGGCCTTGGCCTTCTCGATCAGCTTTTCGGCCTCCTCCTTGCTCATCTTTCCCTTGTCGATGAGCTCCTTGAGCTCCTCTTCCACCTTCTCCTTGGCCAGCAACGCGCTGCCGACCCCCAGGCTGATCAGATCTTTCAACATGCGTGACTCCTTCCGCGGAATATTGTCGATTTTACCCTATCAAAAATAGCGAAGTGTAAACGATCCACTCCCTTCTCACCTTCTCTCGGATATAATCCCGTAACTGTCTCCGCCGAGAGGATATTTCCATGCACATTCGATCCCTGTTCATCGTGCCGCTGCTGTTCCTCATCTCTTCGCTCAACCTCAAAGCGGAGTGGGACCAGAGCCTCCAACGATGGGAAGCCGACTGCAACGTGGGGATGGCATCGGCCTGTAGCATCGCGGCAAGCATGTACGAAGAGGGCCAAACCGTCGAATGGGACGGTGTCCACAATCGCGAACGCCCCATGCCCAAAGATCTGAAAAAAGCCGAAAATCTCTACCGGAGAGCTTTGCACGCTGGGAGAGGGCTCCGCTTGTCGAAAGGCCAACCGGTTGGCGGCCACCCGTCGCACGGTCCACAGCTCCGATCCTCTACCGCTGGACCAACAGGTTCTCCCTCCCCTTACCTGCGATATCGACGGCGACGGCCGCCCGGAACGACTGATCACCGTCCGGATCGAGGAGGATGGCACCTTCGCCACCTATCGGATCGGACTGCTCGATGAACAGAACCGGACGATCTGGAGCGGACCGGAAGGGAAACATTTCGACTGGAGCGACCCGTTGGTCTTTTACCGGGTGGAGGGGGAACGGATTCCGGTGCTTTTCGACGATATCGACGGGGACGGTCATTGCGAGATGCTCGTCTCGCTTCCCTACAGCGACCTGAACCTGGTGGCCTTCGACCGGTTCCGCTGGAAGGACGGAAGATTCGCACCCCTGCCGCGCGCCATTCTGCGCCAGGAGTCCCCTCCTTCGGGAGGCCACTTCATCTGGGAAACGAACCCGCCGGATCGAAGGCTCTACACCCACTGGTTTGTCGTCACCCTCAAACCCCGGGGAGAGCGAAAGGCTCTCGCCACGATCTATCGCGTCGTGGGAGGCCCCTACGCCTCCGAGGTCTATCGGGGAGAGGCTCTGCTGCATCTGACCCCCGACGGAGCCGACCTCATCCGCTGGATCCAAGCGCCCGCTTCCATCTACGCGGGACATCGCAACCGCTCCGCAACCCGTCGATCTTCCCATCTTGCCCTCCAGGCGGGATCTCCCGGCCTCCGATCTCCCGGAAGAGCCCCCACAGGGTATTGGGCAAAGATCGGGAGAGCGGACCGCTACAACAGCCGGGGACGTCGCCTTCACCGACTCCGGGATATTCTACGCCAGGACCGTTTCCGTTATTATCGCTACGGAGGAGACCCCGGAGAGACTCCCGACTCATACGGGTTCGCCACCAGAAGCGGACGGACGTATTTCGAACGGGCGAAGATCCTCCCCGTCAACACGACATGGCGGCACCTGAACGATCTGATACGTTACGGTTCGCCCCTTCTGAATATCCAACGTCGGGGAAATACACTTGATGTTACGGTAGTACGTGAACATTGATTGTCTGAACAAAGGGAAAGCATTGCGGGACGGGAACGTTGTCGCCGTCCTGCGAAGAATTTTGAGGTTTACGCCCCGCCGGATCAGCTGACCCGGGTGACGATCTGATCGCCCTGGGCGTCGAAGGTGACGGTGTCGCCCTCTTTGACCTCTCCTTCGAGGATCATCTCGGCCAGGCGATCCTCCACGATCTCGGCCAGGGCCCGCTTCAGCGGCCGTGCGCCGTAGACCGGGTCGAAGCCCGCCTTGGCGATGAGGGTCTTGGCGGCGTCGGTGAGAATCACCTTGATGTCGCGCTCCTCCAGCTTCTTCTCGATGCCGCGGAAGAGGACGTCGACGATCTTGACGATCTGCTCTTCGCCCAGCGGGTTGAAGATGATCAGATCGTCCAGCCGGTTGATGAACTCGGGCCGGAAGTAGTGCTTGAGCTCGTCGCGCACCGCTTTCTCCCGATCCTGGGGATCCTTGAACTCCATGATCTTGTCGGAGGCGATGTTGGAGGTGAGGATGATGATGGTGTTTTTGAAATCCACCGTCACCCCCTTGTTGTCCGTCAGCCGTCCGTCGTCGAGAACCTGGAGCAGGATGTTGAAGACGTCGGGATGGGCCTTCTCCACCTCGTCGAAGAGGACGACGCTGTAGGGCTTGCGCCGGACCGCCTCGGTGAGCTGTCCGCCCTCCTCGTAGCCGACGTAGCCGGGAGCGGCTCCCACCAGCCGGCTGACGGAGTGCTTCTCCATGTACTCGGTCATGTCGATGCGGATCAGCGCCTTCTCGCTGTCGAAGAGGAACTTCGCCAGTGCCTTGGCGGTCTGGGTCTTTCCGACCCCGGTGGGCCCCAGGAAGAGGAAGCTTCCGATGGGGCGGTTGGTGTCGGAGAGACCCGCCTTGTTGCGCTTGATGGCCCGGGCGACGGCCCGCAGCGCCTCGTCCTGGCCCACCACCTCTTCGCGGAGGTGATCCTCGATGTGCAGGACCTTCTCCCGCTCGCTCTGGAGCATCTTGGTGACGGGGATGCCGGTCCACTTGCTGACGATCTCGGCGATCATCTCCTCGTCGACGGCGTTCTTGAGCAGGGTGCCCGCCTGCTGCATCGTCTCCCACTTTTTGTTGAGCTCTTCGAGCTTCTGCTCCAGGGCCGGGATCTCGCCGTACTCGATCTCGGCGGCCTTGTTGAAGTCGGCGTTGCGCTTGGCCGCTTCGGCCTCACGCCGCTTCTCTTCGATCTGCTGCTTGATCGCGGCGATGGAGTTGAAGATCTCCTTCTCGGTCTCGAACTGGGACTCCAGCTGCCGCTTCTTCTCCTCCAGATCCGCCAGCTCCTTCTCGATCTCTTTGATCCGCTCCTCGTTCTTGGCGGTGAGCTCCATCTTCAGAGCCTCTTTCTCCACCTGGAGGCGCTGGATTTCGCGCTTGACCTTGGCCAGCTCGAAGGGCTCGCTCTCGATCTGCATCTTGAGCTCCGCCGCCGCCTCGTCGATCAGGTCGATCGCCTTGTCGGGGAGGTAGCGGTCGGTGATGTAGCGGTTGGAGAGCTTGGCCGCCGCCACCAGGGCGCTGTCGAGGATCTGGACGTTGTGGTGCGC
>CAZGGT010000164.1:0-1745 GCA_964525335.1 uncultured Nitratifractor sp.
ACCTTGTTTTTGACCACCTTCGCCTTGACCCGGTTGCCGATCTGGGATTCTCCCTGTTTGAGGGTGGCGATCCGGCGCACGTCGATGCGGACCGAGGCATAGAATTTCAGGGCGTTTCCTCCCGTCGTGGTCTCGGGGGAACCGTAGCCCATGGTGCCGATCTTCATCCGGATCTGGTTGATGAAGATGACGGTGGTGTTCATCTTGTGGAGGATCCCCGTCAGCTTCCGCAGGGCCTGGCTCATGAGCCGCGCCTGGAGCCCCACGTGGGTATCTCCCATATCCCCCTCGATCTCACTCTTGGGAGTCAGGGCCGCCACCGAGTCGATCACCACCAGGTCCACCGCCCCGCTGCGGGCGATGGTCTCCAGGATGTCCAGGGCCTGCTCCCCGAAATCGGGCTGGCTTACCAGCAGGTTGTCGATATCGACCCCAAGGTTCTTGGCGTAGAGGACATCCAGGGCGTGCTCCGCGTCGATAAACGCGCAGACCTTCCCCTCCTTCTGGGCCGAGGCGATGGTCTGGAGAGCCAGGGTGGTCTTGCCCGAAGATTCGGGGCCGTAGATCTCCACGATCCGCCCCTGGGGGACGCCGCCGATCCCCAGGGCCATATCCAACCCCAGGCTCCCGGTGCTGATCGCCGCGATGGGCTCGATCTCCTTGTCGCCCAGACGCATCAGCGTCCCTTTGCCGAAGGTCTTGTCGATCTGCTTGATCGCCATCTCCAGGGCTTTCTGTTTCTGAGGATCCATTGCCATGTTTCGTTCCTTGCTTAAACTGATGATTTCTGACGAGATTTTAACACCATTTTCCTAGGGGGGAGGTGAAGATGTCGTTTTGTCAACTTTGGCTAAAATACCCTAATTTTCCACTGGAGACGCTATGAAGATCCGACTGGCCCACTCCCCCGACGCCGACGACATATTCATGTACTACGCCATCCGTTTCGGATGGGTCGACACTCTCGACTACGAGTTCGAAAACGTCGCCCTCGACATCGAAACCCTCAACGAAGAGGCCCTCGCCGGCACCTACGACGTCAGCGCCATCAGCTTCGGAATGTATCCCCTCATCCGCCAGGATTACGCCCTGCTGCGTACCGCCGTCAGTTTCGGGGAAGGCTACGGCCCCAAGCTCATCAAGCCCCGTGGCAAGCGGCTCCGGCGCAACTTCAAGGTCGCCCTCTCCGGACGCTACACCACCAACGCCATGCTAGTACGCCTCCGCTACCCCGAGGCCCGCCCCGTCTACATGAACTTCCTGGAGATCGAACGGGCGGTCCTCGACGGGAAAGTCGACGCCGGGGTGCTGATCCACGAATCGATCCTCGATTTCGACCCGAGCCTGGAGGTGGAGATGGAGGTCTGGGAGATCTGGAGGGAGCTGGCGGGGGAGGAGCTTCCCCTCCCCCTGGGAGGCATGGCCCTGCGCCGCAGCCTCCCCCTGAACCGCGCCATCGAGATCGAAAAGATCCTCACCGAAGGCGTCCGGGTCGCCAACGCCCGCAAAAAGGAGCTCAGCCGCCGCCTGGAGGAGGAGAAGCTGGTACGGATCTCCGACGAAATGCTGGAGCGCTATCTCGACATGTACGCCTCCGAAGAGTCCGCCGAACTCTCGGAACTTCAGATCAAAGCCCTCGACCGCCTCTGGGCCATCGGCTACGACGCCGGCCTCTACGACTGCCCGGTCAAGGCGGAGGATCATCTGATTCCGAGGGAATATGACGAGTGGAGGAATCTGTGATT
>CAZGGT010000165.1:0-3343 GCA_964525335.1 uncultured Nitratifractor sp.
GACCGTGGCGGTAATCGGAAGCGTGGCGCAGGCCGGAGGGGATATCGTTCCCGTGGCTCCCGTTCCGGTGGCGAGCAGCTGTGGAGAAGGGTTCTACGCCGGTGCGGCACTCGCCATTCAGCGGACCTACGGTGGGGATTCTGATTGGTTCAAATATGTCGATGGGCAGGACAAAACCGTTCCCCTGGTGGGAATCCTCGGCTACAAGTTCAACTGCTACCTGGCGGTCGAGGGACGGATCTCCAAAACCGTCTACGAAGAGGATTACGCCGATGTTCTGACCTACAGCATTTTTCTCAAGCCGATGTATCCCGTCACGGAGAGTTTGAATGTCTACGCTCTGATCGGATACGGGGTCGTCGATGCCGAATATACCGACGGGGACACGCCGGCTCCCGCCAATCGGATCGGTCAGACGATCGTCGACAGCGGCAGTTTCCAGTGGGGACTCGGACTCGACTACTCCATCAACGAAAACTGGTCGGTCTTCCTCGACTATACTCGACTTATGAATGAAAAAGCGGTTTCTCCCCGGCCGCTCTATTTCTATGACAGTCCCACCCAGTGGAAGCACATTAGCGACGACTCTATCAACGTCGGGGTTCTGTACCACTTCTAAGCAAAGGGCCGGTAGGCTCTGAGAACCCTTGAGTGCCGATGAGAATATCGGGAAGGGGGGAAACAGGTTGAAAATTTTGGAACCGGGTCGATCGGTGGGTCAAAGGGGATCGGTTGGAACGATTCCACAGAAAAGGGTTTGAAAGCATGGGGAGCGTTTGAGCGAAATGAACGAGCAGTTGCGGGGCGGAACGAACGGAGACGAAATCGATTTGAGACAGTTGATCGGGGTGCTCTACCGGCACCGCTGGGCCCTGCTGCTCTTCGCGGCGATCGGTCTGCTGGTCAGCGGCTGGATCGCCTACTTCAAGCCCAACGTCTATCAGACATCCGCTACGGTGGAGGTCCAGGTCAAAAACCCCTGGGGCTGGGGACGGCAGGATGCCGTCAGTTCGGCACTGACGGGGGGGACGGTCAGCAGTCTGGCTACGGAACTGGAGATCATCCGCTCCCGTTTTGTAACAGCCAAGGCCCTCAAGAAAGTCGACTTCTCTCACCGCTACTATACGACTCGACGTTTTCGTCGGGTCGAGCTCTACAAAGACTCCCCCTTTACGGTCGAGTTGACCAAAGGGTACGGAAAACTTTTCCATCTCTATCCCGTGGATGAAAACCGTTTCCGACTCGAGCTCGAATATGTCGATCGTTCGGGGGAGAAGAAAAAGTACAACCGCATCCATCGCTACGGCAAAGAGATCCATACGCCCGACTTCGTCCTGGTGGTCCGTCGGAAGCCCGGTCTGGACTTCCGGGCCGACGCCTATACGTTCAAGGTGCTCGATCCCGGGGAGCTTCCGGCCTCCGTCGCCGGAAAGGTGGCGGCTTCCCCCGTCGCCAAGCGGGCGACACTGATCCGCGTCAGTTTCCAGGATACGGTGCCGTTGCGGACCCAGGAGTTCGTCAACGCCCTGGTCCGCGCCTATCTGGAGCAGAACATCGAGCGGCGGACCCAGGAGGCGGAGAAGACCCTGGAGTTCATCAACTCCCAGCTCAAGACGCTGGCGGAAAACCTGAAAGTCTCCGCCGCAAATCTCGAGGCGTTCCAGCGCAAGACCAAGACCATCGACGTGGACAAGAAGGTCGAACGCCTCTCCGAGAAGCTGGGAGATTACGAAACCCAGTTGGCGACCCTGAGGCTTCAGGAGGATATCCTCAACTCCCTGGTCAAAAAGGTCCGGCGGGGCAAAGATCTGGAGACTCTGACCCTGGCGGGTATCGGAATCGAAGACGAAGCCCTGACCGGGCTCATCGCCGACCTGCGCAATGCCATTCTCAAGAAAAAAGAGCTTCTGCGGGACTACACCTCCGCCTATCCCGAAGTGAGAAAACTCAGCACCCGGATCGATCAGCTGCGGGAGATCATCGTCCAGTCGGTCAGCAATCTCTACAAAAGCGTCAAAGAGAAAGAGAAATTCATCCAGAAACAGATGGGCAAGTTTCACCGGCAACTGGCCAGCCTTCCGGAGGATCAGCGGAATTTTCTGGCGCTCCAGCGCCGCTTCGCTTCCAACGAAAAGTTCTACTCCTACCTGATGGAGAAGAAGACCGAGACGGAGATCCGCAAAGCCTCCACCGTCAGCGCCAACCGGGTCATCGACACGGCGCTCTACCCCGGAGCCCCCATCAAACCGAAGCGGAAGCTGATCGTCGTCATCGGGCTGATCCTGGGGCTCATTCTCGGGATCGCCTACGCCTTTCTCCGGGAGATGTTCGAAGATCGGATCAAAAACGAGGAGGAGGTGCGGGAACACACCGAAGTGCCGATCCTGGGGACCGTCCCCCATTTCGGCAAGGGAATCGGGGATCTGGTGGTCTTCGAGGCGCCCAAATCGGCGGCGGCCGAAGCCTTCCGCAGCATCCGGACCAATCTGCTCTTCATGAGTCCCCGGGAGCAGGGGCAGGTGGTGGCGGTCACCTCCACCATCGGAGGCGAGGGAAAAACGACGATCTGCATCAACCTGGGAGGAATCATCTCCCTGGCCGGCAAACGGGTCATCGTCCTCAACCTCGATATGCGCAAACCGACCCTGCACAAGCGCTTCGGGCTCTCCAATCTGAAAGGGATGAGCAACCTGCTTTCGGGACATGCCAAACTGGTGGACGTGATTCAGCATACCCGACACGAAAACCTCGACATCATCTCCTCCGGGCCGGTCCCTCCCAACCCCAGCGAACTGATCGGGGGGGCGATCCTGCCCGAAGCGCTCAAGGTGCTTCGGCGCCATTACGACGTGATCCTCCTGGATACCCCGCCGGTCGGACTCGTCACCGACGCCCGACTGGTGATGAAGATGGCGGACATCACCGCCTACGTACTCCGGGCGGGGTACTCCCGCCGGCCCTTTTTCCGGACCCTCAACGAGCTCTACGAGCGTAACGACCATAAGGGAATGGGCGTGATCCTCAACGACTTCGATGCCCAGAAACACGGCTACGGATATGGCTACGGCTACGGTTACGGCTACGGATATTACGGGGAAGAGAAGTGATCCGCCGGCTTTTCGGCCGAAGTCCCAAAGCGAAATCCGATCCGGGGTTTCCGGAACCGGACGAAAAGATTTCTCTTCCCTTCGCTACGGATCTTCACTCCCATCTCGTTCCGGGGATCGACGACGGCTCTCCCGATATGGAGCATTCCCTCCGCCTGCTGAGGGGATTGAAGGAGCTGGGATATCGTCGGGTGGTGACCACTCCCCATGTCATGGCCGATGCCTACCGCAACGGC
>CAZGGT010000166.1:0-14191 GCA_964525335.1 uncultured Nitratifractor sp.
CCTACATCCTTGAATTGTCCAGGGTGATAGCGGAAAAAATTACGTTGGAGTTGAAAATATCCGGGAGGAAAATGATTGAAAATGGTGGCCCCAACAGGACTTGAACCTGTGACCACCACCATGTCAAGGTGGTGCTCTACCAACTGAGCTATGGGACCTTCGGTGAAGGAGCTGGAATTATAATACCCCCATCCTTAAGATCAGATAAATCCCTCCTCCCGTGGAATCCCCCGTTCGTCGATGGGGCGCAGGATGCGGCAGCGGAGAATCTCACGGAGAATTTCACGGGAGAGGAGATCGGAGGCGTTGACCACGAAGTTGACGGGGAAGGTCTCGATGATCTTCTGATGGCTGGCGTTGCGGACGGCGACGACGGTGGTGGCGCCGGGGGCGACACGGGTGACGGCATCGACCACCATCCGGGTCTTGGCCGGATTCTCGATGGCCACCACCACCGCCATGGCCCGGTCGATCCCGGCGGCCCGAAGGACGCTCTCGGCGGCGGCGTTGCCCAGGATGATCGGTTCGCCGTTCTCCTCGGCCTCTTTGACCAGTTTGTAGTCGTGTTCGATGATGAGGTAGGGAATGGAGAGTTTCCGGAGCTCCTGCGCCAGTCTCTGCCCCACGGGACCGTAGCCCAAAAGCAGGACGTGATCCCGATAGCCGCTGGAGACGATGCTCAGGTCCGCTTCGGGCTCGGCGGAGAAGACGCGGTCGGCCAGGCTCTTGAGGTGGTTGATGATGAAGGGGGTGGCGATCATGCTCAATACCACCGTGACGATGAGGATCTGGACCGTCTCCGGCTCCAGGAGGCGGTATTGGGCGGCGATGGCGAAGATCGCCAGCGCGAACTCCCCCACCTGCATCAGGGCCAGGGCGCTCTTGAGAGCGGTACGACGCTGGAGGAAGGGCAGAAGCAGGAGAAAGATGATGAGTCCCTTGGCCAGCATCACCCCCGAAAGGAGTGCCAGGATCGTCCCCCAGTGCTCCAGGAGCACTCCCGGCTCGATCTGCATCCCGATGGTGACGAAGAAGATCCCCAGGAAAATATCCCGAAAAGTCAGCAGATCCGCTTCGATGCGGTATTTGAACCGGGTATCGGAGAGGGCCATCCCCGCCAGGAAGGCCCCCAGGGAGTAGCTGAAGCCCAGCAGATGCCCTACGTAGGAGGTGCCGACCACGATCATCAGGGCGGCGACGAGAAAGATCTCCTCCGAGTCGGCCGAAAGGGTCCATGCCAGAAAAGGCTCCAAAATCCAATGGCTCAGGATGAAAACGTAGGCCAGCAGGAGCACCACGCCGACGGCGGTCCAGAGGAGCAGACCGGCGACGGAACGGTCGGGGGAGGCGAAGAGGCTGAGCATCAGCAGGATGGGGATGACGGCGATGTCCTGAAAGAGCAGGACCCCCAGGGCGACCCGCCCGAAACCGCTGTGGATCTCGTTGCGTTCGGTGAGCATCTTGAGGACGATGGCGGTGGAGGAGAGGGCGAGGGAGAAGCCGATGATGATGGAGGCTTTGAGCTCCAGTCCCAGAACCTCGTGGGCGACGGCGCCGAAGAGGTTGCCCGTGATCAGCATCTGGAGGCCGCCGAAGAGAAAGACCTCCCGGCGCATCTGCCGCAGGTGGCGCACCGAAAATTCCAGGCCGATGGTGAACATCAGAAAGACGATCCCGAACTCCGCCAACTGCCGGAGCGCTTCGTTGTGATGGGCATGGTGGAGGCCGAAGAGTTGGCTGATGATCGCCCCGGAGATAATATAGCCGATGACGGTGGGAATCTCGTAGCGTTTGAGAAGAACGTTGAGCAGGGTGGCGATGGTGACGGTGGTGAGGATGACGGTCAACAGGTTTTCCATCGCCGGACTCCCCTACCTAGAGAAGGTAATGGGGGATCTCCAGGGTGAGCTCGGCGAGAAAGGTCTTCTCCACCTTGCCGCCGAAGCGGTAGCGCCCCTCCTTGAACTCCATGTAGAGCTCGTCGCCGCTGCGGGGGAAGACGACGCAGAGCTCCCGAGCCTTTCCCTCCTCCCGGGCCCGAACGTAGCAGGCGGTGATCCCGGTACCGCAGGCGAGGGTCTCGTCCTCGACGCCCCGCTCGTAGGTGCGCAAGCGCAGCTCGTCGTCGGCGACGGTGTAGATGTTGACGTTGGCGTCGTACTTCTCCCGGAGGCGGCGGGCCATCTCCAGGTCGAACTCCTCCAGCTCCTCGACCTCCGCCACCAGGTGGGGAACGCCGGTGTCGATGAGCCACCAAGTGTGCCCCTCTTCTTCGATTCCCCGCTCCAGAATATTGGGCTCCAGCATGTCGGTGACGACGTAGAGGCCGTTGACCTCGGCGGTGATGACGCCGGCGCCGGTGAGGAACTCCGCCCGGTTGTCGACGCTGATCCCCTTCTCCACGGCGTAGTGGGCCACGGCACGGGTGGCGTTGCCGCACATGGTCGCTTCGCTGCCGTCGGAGTTGTAGAACTCCCACTCGAAATCGTAGTCGGGATGCGGAACCAGGACCACCATCCCGTCGGCCCCCACCCCGGCGTGACGGTCGCAGAGGAGCCGGGCCAGCTCGTGGCGGGCCTTCTTTTCGTTGTCGTGGAAGATGACGAAATCGTTGCCGTTGGCGTTGTATTTGGTGACGAGCATGGGGGAACCTTCGGTTTTGTTATTGGTGTATTGCTTGTTGGTATATTGGGGGTATTTTAGCGAAAGTACTCGCCATCATTTTCCCAATACACCAATAACCAATTACGCGAAATCCTGGAGGATTTCGCTTTTGACTCTCTCGCATTCGGCGGCCAGGTGCGCCAGGTCGCCGCTGTTGTCGATGGCCCAGGTGGCCCGGCGGCGTTTCTCCTCGATATCCATCTGGGCCTCGATGCGCCGCAGCGCCTCCTCCCGGCTGTAGCCTTCCCGCTTCATGAGACGCTCCAGCTGAAGCTCCCGGGGGGCATAGACGACGACGCTGCGGGAAATGGGGTAGCCCTCGGGACGTTCGAAAAAGAGGGGAATGTCGATAAGGTAGGGCTTGGCGAAGCGTTCCTGCTCCTCCGCAAGGCGGGCGATCTCTTCGCGGATGGGGGGATGGACGATCCCCTCCAGAGCCCGGCGCTCCGCGGGATCGGCGAAGACGCGGGATCCGAGGGCTTTGCGGTCGACGCGTCCCTCGGGAGTCAGGTAGGCGCTCCCGAAACGCTCGGCGATCCGCGGCGCCATGCGGTCGAGAACTTCGTGGGCCACCCGGTCGGCGTCGATGAGGCGGAAGCCGTAGAGGGCCATCAGGGAAGCGACGGTGCTCTTGCCCGTGGCGATGCCCCCGGTGAGGACGACGGCGTGCTCGAACGCCATCAGCGTTTGATGATCTCCAGGAACTCCCGGTAGAGGAAGGTCGGGGTCTGGAAGGCGGCGACGGCGATGTCGCTGTTGTAGTAACGGAAGCCGTCGGTAAGGTCGGCCCGCTGGAGGTTGATATCCGCCGTGGGATGGTAGAAGCGGCTGGCCAGGAGGAGGTATTCGTTGGGGAGGCAGCCCGCCTCGCTCCGTTCTCCTTCGTAGCGGTAGGGCATGAGGATGCGGTAGATGCCTCCCAGGAGCCTCAGCTCCGTTTTGGCGGCTTCGGTCTCGGTGACGAGGTTGCTCATGACGGCGCTGGCCAGCCCCTTCTCGTCCAGGTGCTTCGTCAGCTCGATCCAGAACTCCCGGTCCCCCCCGAAACGGCCGTCGGCGACGATGGCGACGTCGTATTTGCGGGCCCCCAGGTTCCGCAGGGTCTCCGCGGCCCCCTCGGCATCCAGGTGGAGGGTCTCTTCGATCACGGAGTGTTTGTCCAGTTCGTTGCGGAGATTGTCGCAGCCCCCGACCACCAGCACCCGTCGGGGTTCCGCGTGGGTACAGAGGGGTACGTGGACCAGCATTTCGTCTTTGATGAAGTGATAGGGGTTCATCGTCTTTTCCTTGCCTTTTCGAATCTTGGGGGATTGTAGCACAATCGAAAATGATCGCCCCTAAAGGGAGAGTAAATCGGAGGAAATTTCTCCGAAACGTTTCTTTCGCCTACTCTTTTTTCCTGCCCTTTGCGCTTCCGCCGGAAGCGGTGTCGGCCGTGTTTTCCCCTTGTTCGCTCCTTTTCAGAGCCGGGTTGTAGGCGTAGTGCTCAAGCTGGTATTTGTCGTAGTGGTAGATATCCTTGCGGAAGTTGAGGTTGCCGTAGGGATCGATGTAGGCGGTGAGGTAGGTGATGTCCACGGGAACCCGGCGCTTGAGCGCGATGGTCTTCTTTTCCCGGGTGCCCAGGCGGGCCATGATCGCTTCGACGTCGATGTTGTCGTTGTAGAGAGCCAGAACCTTGAGAAGCTCCCGGGGTTTTTGGATCCTCATACAGCCGTGGCTGAAGGCGCGCTCGTTGCGGAAAAAGAGCTTCTTGGTCGGCGTGTCGTGGATATAGACCGAATAGCCGTTGGGGAAGAGGAACTTGATCTTGCCCAGGGCGTTGGAGGTGCCGGGGACCTGCATAAAGTAGTAGGGGATGTGTTTGTTCTTGGCCCGGTATTTGGCCCAGTCGACGGTGCCGGGATCGACCCGCTCGGAATCTTCGTCCCAGGAGCGCTTGAGGATCTTGCCCCGACGTTCGTAGTAGTAGGGATCCCGGATCAGGTGTTTGAGCATCTCCTGTTTGACGATGCTCTCGGGGATCTTCCAGTAGGGATTGACCACGATGTATTTCATGACGTTGTGGAAACTGGGAGTCGGGTGGTTGGGCTTGCCGACGATGACCCTCATGGTATCCACCAGGTGCTTGCCCTCGTAGAAATAGAGGCGGAAGGAGGGGATGTTGAGCTCGATACGGATGGGGGCCTCGTCGCGCCAGAGCCATTTGATGCGGTCGAGGTTGAGGCGCATCAGGAGAATTTTGCGCTCTACGGGGACGTTGAGCCAGTGGCGGGTCCGGCGGTCGATGACGGGGGTGCCTTTGAGGCCGTGGCGAAGCTTGAAGCGCTTGACCGCCCGCTCCAGGCAGGCATCGTAGAGCTGGGGATCCTCCGGCGTCTCGCACTCCCGCAGATCTCCCTCGATGCGCAGATGCTCCCGGATCCGGGGAACGGCGGGGTGCTTCTGCCCCGGGCGGATGCTCTTGAAGGCCGGCACCGGCTTCCAGCCTCCCCGGGCCGCGATGTCGAGGTAGCGGACCAGTTCCCGCTTGAGGGCCGCGTAGCGGAATCGGGTCGGCTCCGCTTTGCGGAAGGCGGCGGAGAGATCCCCCTGCATCGTCGCCTCCACCAGGAGGGAGGCGGGGGTCATCTTGGGACGGTAATAATCCCAGCCCACCTTGGCGTCGTATTTCTGGGCCAGTTCCTTGAGCTTCGCCTGGAATGCGGGCCAGTCGATCCCCCCATAGAGGAGGTAGTGCATGTAGTTGAGGTAGAGACGGCTGAGGGCCAGCTCCATCTCGATCTTTTGCCGCAGGGAAGCGTCGGAGGCATAGAGGGATCGGAGTTCCCCGCTCAGGCGGCGGGCATCTTCCCGCAGCTTCAGCATGGGGGGAACGGTCCGATCCCCTTCGATGCGCCGGAGCAGAGTCCGGGCGAAGGGAGTGGGGGCCTTCTTCCCGATCCAGACCGGGGTGTAGAAGAGCTCCCGGTAGAGCCGATCGACCCCAGGATAGCCCCGGACCCGCTTCTCCAGGGCCGCCGTGGCCCGATCCATGAAGCGGGTGTCGGCCGAACCGCCTCCGAAGTCGAGGGGGCCCGCCCGGAGCCCGGAGAGTAAAAGGAAAAGAAACAAGAGGGTGGAAAATTTGACTGTTCGCATCATCGTCATCGCCGTTTCGGGATTTTTGGATTTCATCGAACTCCCCTCCCCGCCTTCCCTCGCCGGGAGGAGAGGATTCGATGAAGCTACTGGAGGGTTAGTATAACCAACTCTCGATAAGGGTTGTTCAAAGCCGCTCCACGCCGATACGCGCAGCCTCTTCCCGACGCAGGGCGATGAGGGTGCCGTCGACATCGATTTCCATGGTCCGACGCCCCAGGGAACAGCCCTTGACGCTCAACTCCTCTCCCGGCACGATGCCGAAAGAGTGGAGGCGGTTGCGCAATTCCGGATCGGCGTCGATCCGACGAATCACGGCACGATCCCCTTTTTTCAAATCGTCGAGTTTCACCATCGCTTCCTATCCTTGCAGGAAAATCTGGGTCGCATTATAGGCGAGATAGCTTAACAACCAAGCGGTGCCCGTGGTCATGAGGAAAAGATAGCCCAGATAGCGCCATCCGCCCGCCTCCCGGACGAAGACCGCCATGGAGGCCATGCAGGGAATGTAGATCATGACGAAGACGATGAAAGCGACGGCCGTGGGCAGGGTGATGTGCTGCCGCAGCCGCTCCTGGAGGCCGGTACTCTCTCCTTTGCCTCCTTCATCCACGGCATAAAGGACCCCCAGGGTGGAGACGATCACCTCTTTGGCCGCCAGCCCCGCTTCCAGGGAGACCCCCAGCCGCCAGTCGAAGCCCAGGGGCGCGAAAAAGGGGGCGGTGAGTTTGCCGAACTGTCCCAGATAACTCCCCTCCATCAATCGGCTCCGAAGCTCTGCTTCGAGACGCTGTTTCTCCCCGTCGTTTTGGACCCGTTGGATCTGCTGCCGATAGTTTTGCTCCAGCTCCGGCTGCTTCGGGTAGTTGCTGGCGAACCAGATCAGTATCGAGGCGGCCAGGATGAAGGTCCCCGCCTTTTTGAGATAGTCCGCCGCCTGGCCCCAGACGACGTGGAAGATCAGCTTGAGGGAGGGGAGGCGGTACTTGGGCATCTCCATGACGAAGGGGTCGTCCTCTCCTTTGAAGAAGAAGGTCCGCAGGATCTTGGCGGCGATCAGTCCCAGCAGGGCTCCGGTGAGGTAGATGAGGAAGAGGATGTTCCCCGCCTTGTCCGCCCCGAAGAAGGCTCCGGCGAAGAGGACGTAGACCGGGATCCGGGCGCTGCAGCTGAAAAAGCCCAGGATGAAGAGGGTGATGAGGCGGTCGCTGCGGCTCTTGAGGGTCCGGGCGGCCATGTAGGCGGGGACCGTACAGCCAAACCCCGTCACCAGGGGGATGAAGCTCTTGCCGTGGAGGCCGAATTTGTGGAAAAAGCCGTCCAGGAGGAAGGCGACCCGGGACATATATCCGGTGGTCTCCAGGAGGGCGATCCCCAGGAAGAGAATGACGATGTTGGGGAGGAAGAGGACCACGGCCCCCACCCCGCCCAGCATGCCGTCGGCGACGACGGAGGCGAGTTCCCCGCCTCCCAGTCCCTCCCGCACCCGATCCGCCAGCCAGGTGAAGCCGGCATCGATCCAATCCATAGGCATCGCCCCCAGGGTGAAGGTGAGCTGAAAGAGCCCCCACATGAGCACGAGGAAGATGGGGAGCCCCAGGTATTTGTTGATCAGCAGGTTGTCGATCTTCTGGGTGAGATTCTTCGCCCGCATGCTCCGGGTGGAGATCACCTCCATCTTGGCCCCCTTGGCGAAGGCGAAATGTTCGTCGGCGAAGATCTCCCGGATGTCTTTTTTGCCCGTATGGAGGTAGATATGGTCCAGGGCTTCCCGGAGGACGGGAAGAAGCTCGATCCAGATGGGCTCGTCGTGCATCTTTTTATAAAGGCGGGTATCCTCCTTGAGGAGGCGGATCGCCAGGTGACGGTAGGGAATCTCGCTGCGGTAGTGGCGCTCCCGGAAGAAGCTTTCGAGCCGCTCGATCTCCTCTTCGATGAAGTCGCTGTAGACGATCTTGGACTCGGTTTCGGGCTTTTTGTAGACTTCGACGATGCGCTGCATCAGTTCGTCGATCCCCTCCTTGGTCCGGGCGCTCACGGGGACCACCGGGACCCCCAGGATCACCCCCAGCTGCTTGGAGTCGATTTCGATCCCCTCTTTGCGGGCCTCGTCCATCATGTTGAGGGCTACCACCATCTTTTTGCCCAGTTCCAAAAGCTCGGCGGTGAGCAGGAGATTGCGCTGGAGATGGGTGGCGTCGACGACATCGAGGATGAGATCGTATTCCTCCTCCAGGAGAAACTCCCGGGTAACACGCTCCTCCCGGGTGAAATCGCTCAGAGAGTAGGCTCCCGGGAGATCGATGATGGTGATCTCATATTCACGGCATCCTTCAGGGTCGCAATAGCGGGTACGTACTTCGGTCTTGTCCACGGTGACACCGGCGAAATTGCCCACATGGAGATGGGCGTGGGAGATGGCGTTGATGAGAGAGCTTTTGCCGACGTTGGGCTGACCGACGAGGGCGACCCGTATCGTTTCCGGTATCATCGCTGTTTGATCCTTGCTATATCTTGATAATCAATATCAATTAATTGCGGAATGATAGCCTGTCTCCCTTAAAGGAATTTGAAATCGAAACGTTCAACGCTTCGTTTCCAGGAGCTTCTCCATGAGGCGGGCCGCCCGGCGGGGAGAGAGCCAGTAGCGTCCCCCCTCCTCCCTGACCCCCTTCCCTCCTTTTTCGGCGAGCTTGGCCACCCGCTCGTAGAAGCGTTTGCGCTGCTTTTTCTTCCGGATCCCCTGCTCCTCCAGGAAAGCTCCCAGCTCCAGCCATTCCGGGGCCTTCTCTTCCGACACCGAGGCCGTCTCTTCTTCGGGAGCCGGGGTAACGGGATCTTCCTCCGCCGGGGCCGGCTCCTCTTCGGCCAGTTCCGCCAGGGTGATCGCCTCGGGCTCCAGCCGCTCCAGGCGGGCGGCATAGAGGGTCTTCATTTCGCCGAAGGCCTCCTTGAGGAGTTCCACTTCACTGCGAAGGGTGGAGGTGATCATCCGGTTGGTCTCCTTGAGGTCCCGGATCGTCTCCTTGAGCACGGTGATGGTCTCCTCTTTGGCCGCCAGGAGCTCCCGGGTGTTTTCCGAGAGCGGGGCGTCGGCCGGTACGCTCTCCTCGGTACTGGCCGCCTCCTCTTCCAGGACGATGTAGATCTTGCCGTCGACGTTCCGGGAGGGAAGCAAACCCTTCTTGATCTTGGCATAGACCGCCTGCCGGGAGATCCCCATCTCCTTGGCATAGTCCACCGGCTTGATCAGCTTTTCCATAGACGAAACCCTTTACACTTTTTGTCAATCATAACACAGGAACCCCCGTAAATCCCTTGACCCGGTACCTCTCCGAACCTTCCGGAGGCTTTTTTTCGAAGGTTGACAAAGTGTCGGGATCCGTCACCCTCCCTGTCACCCGAGTGTCAATCCTCGCCGAGATTTAAGCGCTCCGTTTTCCACTCCCAAACATTGGAAGGCAACGGGGTGTTATGTGTTGCGTGCTACGTGCTACGTGTTACGAAAGTCGGGATTGCCAAAGTCTCAATTTTTTTATAGAAAAGCGTTGCAAAGCAACGCCCTCCAAAACCTTTCACCCTCCAGTTCTACGCTCTCCGCTCTCCGCTTTTCGTTTTCCACTCTCATCTCTTACCGCTGGGTCCCATCCAGAACCGGAACGAAAAAACAGGGTTCGATCGCTTCGGAAGTGATGCGACCGTCACGTTTGTAGTAGCGGGTGAGGATCTGGAGGCCCCCTTCGTCCACCGGGGCCAGGAGGATGCCGCCTTCCGCCAGCTGGTCGAAGAGAACCTGGGGGATCTTTTCGGCGGTGGCGGAGAAGAGAATCCGCTCGTAGGGGGCGTACTCTTTCCACCCCCGCTGTCCGTCGTCGTAGCGGGTGAAAATATTGCTGAAGCCCAGGGCCCGAAAACGATCTCTCGCCTCCCGGAGCAGGGGCTCGATCCGCTCGATGGTGAAGACCCGCCGGACGATGCGGGCGAGAATCGCCGCCTGGTAGCCGCTGCCGCAACCGATCTCCAGGACGCTGTCGACCCCTTCCAGTTCCAGGTGCTGGGTCATCTTGGCCACGGTGAGGGGGGAGGAGATCCACTGCTGCTCCTGCATCGGCAGGGCGTCGAGGGTATAGGAGAGGTGGCGGAATCCCGCCGGGACGAAGGCTTCCCGGTCGACCGAGAGGAAGGCATCCCGGACATGGGGTTCCAGAGGAAATTTGGCATCGATCTCCTCGACCATTCGGTTGAGATGCATCTGTTTGACCATTACGGCTCTTCTTTCCGGGCGGTACCCATATTTTTTAATAAAGAATTGTAACCGTTTTCCCTTAGATGACGCTGTAGCGGGGCACGGAAGGAATGTATGAACAAATGTTCATCTCCAAACGGGGCCTTCAATCCATTCGGATATAGCGCCGGATTTTCTTCACCAGCCCCGGATCGAGCTCCCCCCGGACCGTTTCGCTCATATCTTCCAATATGAGCCCCCCGTCGGGCGAAGCGACGAGGGAGGAGCGAGCCATATCTTCCCGGGCGCTGTTGGCTACCAGCACGTAGCACTGGTTCATCACCCCCAGGGCCCGGGCGAGGATCTCCAGGTGGCGTTTGCGGGGGAGTCCCCACTGGGAGGGGACCAGAATCACGTCGCAGCCCTCCAGGCGCTTCCAGATCTCTTTGTAGCGCAGTTCGAAGCAGATGAGGAGGCCGTAGCGGATCCCCCCGATCTCGAAAGGGACGATCTCTTCCAGGCCTCCCGGAACCAGATGCCGGTCCTCCTCGCCCAGGAGAAAGAGCCGGTGTTTGGCCTGGCGGTGGACCACCCGGTGATCGTGGATCACGATCGCTTCGTTGACGTAGCCTTCGGGGCGGCTCGCCAGGCGGGTGAGGACCAGGATCTTCTCTCCCACCGCGTCGCAGAGCCGTCGTTCCGCCGCCTCGCCGAAGGCCACCGCCTCGGGCAGGTGTTCGTAGTCGTAATCGGTCAGGCAGACCTCCGGAGCGACGAGGAGCTCCGAAGGCTCCTCCTCCAGGTAGCGGAGGATCTTCTCCAGGTTCTTTTCGTAGGGCCGGAGATTCTCCAGCTGCAGCAGGGTCGCGGTGATCCGTCGCATTCCTCCCCCTTCGGTATGGATTCGTGTGCATAGATTAAAAGAAAAGCATTATACTACGGAGAAAAAGAGGCGAGGAGTGGCGATGGCGGAAACGATGGCGACGACCCTGGGACGCCTGCTCGATTCGCTCCAGCCCTACCCGGCGATGCAATTCCTCCTCTTTTCGGAGAGCTGGGGAGCGCTGGAACGAACCCTGCTGGAATATGCGGAGCGGGAGGGGCATACGATCCTGCTCTACACCCTGGGGGAAGGCATGGAGGAGGAACTCCCCGACTCCGAGGCCCTCAAGCACCGTCCCTACCGCCCCGAACAGCCCCGCTACAATCTCCGGGGCCGCCTCTACAACCACGCCTTCGTCTTCGGAGCCATCCCCGACAGCCCCGAGTCGTTCGCCCGAAAGGTCTACACCGGCATCGCCAATGCCGGAGAGCTCGTTCTTCGGCTTCCCGTCGGGGAGGTCCCGGAGTGGGAGCGCTGTCTCGAAGCGGGGAATTACGTGGCCCTGAGCCGCATCGAGGAGCGGGAGGGATTTTGCCTCCTGGCCGCCCGGAAGATGCACGGTTGGGGCGGATGAGCCTACGCAAGCGATTGGAAGGAGACCCATGGCCAAAGTGAGATTTCGCGACGTCAAACAGGGCAAGGTGGACAAAGAGACGTTGGAACGCCGACGCAAAAAGCCCCGCGGCACTCCCGGAGAACCCGGACGTCCCGCCACCCTCCGGGAGCGATTCAAAGCCTTCATCACCGACAGCTTCATGATCCTCATGCCGATCATGTACATCGTCTTCTACCTGGTCTTCGACGGCCGGGAGGGTTTCGCCGCCCACAGACTCCTGGGCTGGCTCTACATCCTCGTTCCTTACGTCCTCATCACCGCGCTCTTCCTGGTCAAAAGCGGGCAGACCCCCGGAATGCGGGCCTACGAGATCCGGACGGTGATGCGGGGAACGGGAGAACGCCCCTCCTGGGGCGCGGCCCTGCTGCGGCAGATCCTGGCGGTCTGGGACTTTTTCCTCTTCACCTGGATCCTGCAGTTTTTCCGCAAGGACCACCGCACCCTCCATGAAATCCTCAGCGGTACGGCCCTGGTCCGGGCTCCCCAGCCTCCCCGCCGTATCCCCCAGGCCCCTGTCCGGTGATCCCCCGACGGCTTCCCCTCCTCCTGGGAGGCTTCTACCTGAGCTATTTCGCCCTGCTGGGGGTCTACGTCATCTTCCTTCCCAAGATGCTGCTCCTCAGCGGCTACAGCGCCGCCCAGGTGGGGGCGATCTTCGCCGCCGGCCCCCTGATGCGCTTCGCCCTGCCGTTCCTCTTCCGACGCCTGGGCGGGGTCTCCCGACGTATCTATCTCGCTGCGCTGGCGGCGGGCTTCGCGGCGACCCTGCTCTTCGTTCCCGCCCTGCCCCACTTCCTCCCCTTTTTCCTCCTCAACCTTCTCTACGGTGCGGCGATGGGGGTGATCCTCCCCTACGTGGACACCATCGCCCTCCAGCGGATCAGCCGGGAGCGCTACGGGAGGGTACGGCTCTGGGGTTCCCTCGGCTTCATGGCCATCGCCCTCTGGCTGGGACAGGTCCTTCAGAGCCCCCGCCAGAGCCTCTTCTACCTCATCTTCCTGGCCCTGGCGACCCTGGCGTCGGGCGGGCTTCTGGTCCGCTACGACCGGGAGGAGGAGATTCCCGCCGAACCGGGGGAAGGGGGAAGCCTCTCCCTGACTCGCTATTGGGCGTTCTGGCTCAGCGCCTTTTTGCTTCAGGTGAGCTTCGGGGGCTTCTACAACTTTTTCACCATCTACGAAACCGCCCACGGCATCTCCCTGGAGATGACCAGCTGGCTCTGGAGCTTCGGAGTCCTCTGTGAAATCGCCATGCTCTACTGGCAGGGTCCGCTGCTGCGGCGGGATCTGGCGGGGCTCATCGAATTCGCCGTCGCCACCACCGTCCTGCGCTGGGGGATGCTCTGGCTCTGGCCCGACTCCCTCATCGTCGCCTTCGCCGCCCAGTCGCTCCACGCCTTCAACTTCGCCCTCTACTACACGGCGGCCATCGCCTACATCTACGACCTCTACACCCAGAAGAAGCTGGCCCAGCAATTCTTCCTGGGGATCACCTTCGGTCTGGGAGGTGCCGTGGGGGCTCTGCTGGCAGGCTGGGTCTACGAATGGCGCCCCTCGGCCCTCTTCCTCTTCGAGGCTCTGGTGGCCCTGGCCGCCTGGGGAGCCATCCGCCTTCACCGCCTCCGGCGCAGCCGTCTCCCGGAGCCCGCCCATGACTAGGGAGATCGACGGAGTCGTCCTGGCCGGGGGCCGCAGCCGGCGCATGGGCCGGGACAAGGCGCTGCTTCCTTTCGGCGGCTACTCCACCCTCGCGGAGTATCAATACCGACGGCTGCTTCCTCTCTTTCCCCGGGTCTGGCTGAGCGCCAAGGAGAACAAATTTCCCTTCGAAGCCCCGCTCCTCCCCGACCGTTCGGCCACCTATTCCCCCCTGGTGGCTCTGGCGTCCATCCTGGAACACATCGAAGGAGAAGCCGCCTTTCTCCTGGGTGTCGACATGCCCTTCGTCCCTCCCCGACTCGTCTCGGCCATGCTTCGAGGCTACGAGGCGGAGCGTCCCTCCATTCTCGCCGCCCGGGGTCCCCGGGGCCCCGAACCCCTCTGCGCCCTCTACTCCCGCTCTCTTCTCCCCGAGATCCACCGACGCATCGCCCGGGATGAACACCGCCTCCAGGCCCTCCTGGAGTCTCAAAACGCCCACCTCTTCCCCTGGGACGACCCCGAAGCCTTTCGCAATCTCAACCGGCCGGAGGAGTACCGGGAAGCAAAATCCGGCTGGGAGCCGGAAAGCTGAAAGCTAAAAGCTTAAAGCGGAGAGCTGGAGGGTGAAAGGTGAAAAGTGAAGAGTGAAATTTTGGATGGCGTTGCTTTGCAACGCTTTTCTATAAAAACCGTCGCCTTCGGAGACCCCGATACAGGGCAGCTTTGGATATTGTCACGACATGGTGCGTGCGGGGCAAGCGGAAAGCTTAAAGCGAAGAGCAGATAGAGGATAGTTGATATCGTTCAACAAATTTTATCCGCCCGGGACTATCGACTATCGACAAGCGTCTCCCCAATCACTTCCTTGGCGAAGGAGAGAAATTTTTCGAAGAGTTCGCTGCGGTATTTGTCTTTGTGATAGATCGCGTAAAAGTGTCGGGTACAGTGAAACTTCTTCACCTCCACTTTTTTCAACCGGCCGTCCCGGAGCTCGTCCCTGACCGCCAGGGCGGAGACGCAG
>CAZGGT010000167.1:0-2632 GCA_964525335.1 uncultured Nitratifractor sp.
TCTTTTCCAGCTCCGCTTTGCCCCGCCCCACGACCGCGTAGGAGCAGGGAAGCGTATGGATGAATTTGACGATCCGGGAGAGGTCGACGGGCTCGGGCCGTTTGCCGAGGATCCGTTTGACGGCGTAGAGCACCTCCGCCCGGGCGGCGTGGGCGAGCTGGATCTTGCCGTTGCAGTCGCCGACGGCGTAGTGGTTCGGGCAGGTAGTTTCGAAATGCTCGTCGGTGACGATGCCCCGATCGTTCACCGCCACGGCGTCGGTGCGGATCGGCGCCGTGTTGGCGCGCCGGCCCGTGGCCACCAGCAGTTTGGGTACGTAGTGTTCCGAGCCGTCGGCGTAGCGGATGTGCACGCCCCGTTTCGTCGCCTTCGCTTCGGCGATGGCGTGGTCGGGCACCAGGGTGACGCCGATGCTCTCCAACTGATGGGCCAGATTGGACGAAATGGTCGGATGGGCTTTGCGCAGCAGGGTGTCGTGGCGCCAGATCAGCTCGGTCTCCACTCCCGCCGCGGCGAAGAAACTCGCCATCTCCAGGCCGATGGCCCCGTCGCCGTAGACGGCGATCTTTTCGGGCAGTTCCCGCAGGTTGAGCACGTCGTCGCTGGTGAGGACCGCGTCGCCGTCGTAGGCGATGCCTTCGGGGATGAAGGGGGAGGAACCGGTTCCGATGACCACGTAGCGCCCGGTCACCTTTTTCCCCCCGACTTCGACGGTATGGGGGGCGCTCAGGGCTCCTTCCCCTTCGAGGATCTCGACCTGTGAGCACTGTTTGGTGATGGCCCGGGTCGCCCGATCCAGCAGCGCCTCTTTCTCCTTGTCCAGGGCCGCCATCTCCAGGGTGAGGGCGCCTTTCAGGTGCTTTTTCTGCGAGCGGCGGATCGTTTCGGCGGCCTCCAGGTACATCTTGGAGGGGATGCAGCCGTTGTGGAGGCAGGTGCCGCCCAGGTGGGCGGGGTTCTTCTCCACCAGGGCGCATCGGAGCCCCGCTCTGGAGGCGACGACGGCCCCGGCGTAGTTGAGCCCGCCGCCAAGAAAGACGATGTCGTAGTCGTACTTCATAAACCCTCCTTATTCCGAGATCGCCGCGGCGGCCCGCAGGAGCGCCAGTGGGTTGTGGGCACCCACGTAGACCGGGGGCGGCTCCTTGGCGCAGTCGAAAAAGCCGTAGACCGCCTCCATCGCCGTGCGCACCGTGTATTCGACGGTGAAGACGCAGTCATCTTCCACTTCGGTGAACTGCCCCAGGAAAGCGAAATTTTCGCTCCCTTCGGGGATGACGGCGGGGCGGTCGCCCTGGGCGCGGGGCATGAAGAGGCTGTCGATGAATGGCATCGCCACGGGGATGCAGTTGACGAGCCGGTCGCTCGCCATCACCGGCGCCATCAGCTCCTCCACTTTGAGGTGATACCACAGCTCTTCGAGGATCTCCCGGCCGCTGCACCGGCTCATGGGCTTTTTGACCTTGTTGCCGATGTGGTCGACGTAGAGGCCGTAGCCCCAGAAGACCTTGACGTCGTCGGGCTGGTCGGGGAAGTGGGGCTGGCGGGCGATGACGATGGACATGAGCCAGTTGGAGTCGAGCAGCGTCACCAGCCCGCCGGTGCCGTCGGTGTTGCCGGTGAAGTTCTCCATATGGTCGTGGAAGCGGCTGTCGCGCAGCGTCACGGTGAAAGAGTACCATTTGCTCCGGTCGATGTCGCCGCAGAAGACTTCGGGATGGCCGAAGGCGGGGTCTTTGGCGGCGATCTTTTTCCAGAGCTTCCAGGAGCCGCTCTCTTCGACCCCTTTGAGCACCGGGGGCCGCTCCAGGTCCCCTTCGTCGGGTGCGTCGACGATGGAGCCGTTGATGAAGAAGCAGTACTCCTTCTCTCCCAGCTCCACGCGGCCGCCGTCTTCGAGCACCAGCGCCGTGGCCCGTTTGCGCCCCCCGGAGAGGTCGAAGTCGATGTCCCGCACGGCGCAGTCGAGGCGCAGCGTCACCCCTTTGTCCTCCAGCCACCGCTGGATGGGCAGCACGACGGAGTGGTACTGGTTGTATTTGGTCCGCAAAATCCCCTCAAGCCGCTTCATCCCCGGCATCAGGTGCATGAAGCGCAGCATATAGCGCCGCGCCTCGGCCAGGGAGCTCCACTTCTGAAAGGCGAACATGCTTGTAAAGAGATACCAGTAGTTGGTATGGAAGAAGTCGCCCGAGAACCAATCTTCGATACGCAGCCGTTCCAGGCGGCTTTCGGGGGTGAAGAGGAGCTTGGTCATGTCCGCCTGGTCCTTGAGGCTCAGGCCGTAGCTGGAGAGGTCGACCCGTTGACCGTCGCGGACGAGCCGCGCGTGGGCGTCGGAGACGAAGCGGCTGTTGAACTCCATCGTCTCGTCGTAGACGCTCACTTCGGGGGCGTCGTAGGAGGGGATGCGCCTGAGCAGGTCCCAATAGCATCGGTAATGCTCTTCGTGCATCCGCCCGCCCCGGATGAGATACCCCGTTTCGGGGTCGCCCGAGCCGTCCAGGGCGCCGCCGGCGACGCTCCACTGTTCGTAGATCGTGATCTTCTGGGGATCGACGCCGGCATCCTCGATCAGAAACACCGCCGCCGCCAGATTCGCCAGCCCCGCGCCTACGAGATGGACTTTCGT
>CAZGGT010000168.1:0-2225 GCA_964525335.1 uncultured Nitratifractor sp.
GGGAGGGGTCGGCCGCCCGCAACTACGACGCCCTGCATCCCCTCATCGGGGAGGTGCCGGAGCGGCTGATGTTCTGCAGCGACGACCGCCATCCCGACGACCTGGCCCGGGAACAGATCGACGCCCTGGTACGCCGCAGCGTCGCCCACGGCTACGACCTCTTCGACGTGCTGCGCATCGCCTCCCTCCACCCCGTGGAGCACTACCGACTCGATCTGGGGTTGCTCCGGGAGGGAGAGCGGGCCGACTTCATCGTCGTGGAGGATCTGGAGCGGTTCGAAGTGCTGGAGACCTGGTTGGGGGGAACCTGCGTCTACCGGGAGGGAGAAACCCTGCTGCCGTTCCGCTCCGGCCCCACCCCCAACCGCTTCGAGACCGGGGAGAAACGCCCGGAGGATTTCTACCTCCCCGAGTGCGGGACGATGGAGGTGATCCGGGCCCTGGATCGGCAGCTCGTCACCCGGGAGGAGCTGGTCGCGGAGGGAGATCCCCACGACGACCTCCTCAAGATCGCCGTCATCAACCGCTACGAAAACGCACCGGTCAAGGGGCTGGCCCATATCCGCGGCTTCGGCCTCCGGGAGGGGGCCGTCGCCTCCAGCGTCGCCCACGACTCCCACAACATCGTGGTGGTGGGCTGCGACGATGCGAGCATGGCCCGGGCCGCCAACATGGTCATCGCCTCCCGGGGCGGCATCGCCGCGGTAGGAATGGGCGAAGAACATCTGCTGCCTCTCCCCATCGCCGGACTCATGAGCGACCGCCCCGGCGACGAAGTGGCCGCCGCCTACGCCGCCATCGACCGCTTCGTCCGGGAGAAGCTCGGCTCCCCCCTCAGCGCCCCTTTCATGACCCTCTCCTTCATGGCGCTTCTGGTCATCCCGGAGCTGAAGCTGAGCGATCGGGGGCTTTTCGACGGAAGGGAGTTTCACTTCGTCTCGCCGTGTAAGGGGGAATAGTCGATAGTCGTTGGTCGATGGTCGATCGTTTGGAAGGGGTTGGCTTCGGCGACGTTATGGGATCGTATTTGCGTCAGGGGCTCCGGTTTCCGGGCCGCGATCCCCTCAGCAGCTGATGTGCTGGACGACGATGTTCTGGGCCGCCTGGATGATGGGGTAGGAGGTGGGACCGGAGGTGAGGAGGGGATGGGTGGCGACCTGGAGGTTGAGGAGGTCGTAGACCGTCATCCGCTTCTCGATGATGACCCCCAGGATGTTGATCATCTCTCCCGTGTCGATGCTGCCGATCACCTGGGCGCCGATGACGATGCCGCTGTTGGCCATCGCCACGAGGCGGACCGCCTGTTTGTGGTTGTTGGGGAGTTTGGCGGGATGCTTGTCGCTGCCGATGACGGTGGCGCTGACGGTGTTGATCCGCTGCTTGGCGGCATCCTCCTCGGTGATCCCCGCCGAAGCGAAGCAGGTTCCGCCAATGACGGTGGAGAAGATGTCGATGGTTCCGCTGAAGGATTTGACCAGGTTGATCTTGAAAAGGTTGGCCGCGGCGACCCGCGCCTCGGCGGTGGCGGTGGAGGCGAGCATGATGGGGACGGTCCGCTTGGTGAGGAAGTGGCGTTTCTCGGCGCAGTCTCCGACGGCGAAGACATCCTCGGCGCTGGTGCGCATGTACTCGTCCACGTAGATGGTGTCTCCCTGGCGCATACTCAGACCCGCGGCCCGGGCCAGGGCGGTGTTGGGGCGATAGCCAGTGGCGAGAATCACCCCGTCGCACTCCACCTGCTCCCCGTCGGTGAACTCCACTCCCCGGGCTCTGCCCGAAGCGTCCGTGAGGATCTTCGCCGTACGTCTCTCTTTGTGGAACGTCACGTTTTCGTGGAGCATCTCCCGCTCCATGTAGTCGGAGAGCTCCGGGTCGAAGGCGTGCTTGAGGAGCCGGGAACCCACGAGATGGATCCGCTTGCCCTTGTGGGCCAGCTCTCCGGCGATCTCCACGCCGATAAAGCCGGTCCCGATGACGGCTACGGTCTCCATCTCCATCACTTTTTCGTGCATCTGCAGAATGTAGTCGGGATCCTTGGGAACGAAGAAGACCCCCTCGGCATCCCAATGCTCGATCCGCGGTTCCCGGGGCACCGAACCGGTGGCGAGAATCAGCTTCTCGTAGCCGTAGACCTCCCCGCTCTGCCCCGTGGCGGTTTTGCGATCCGGGTCGAACTCCACGATCCGGTCGTGCTCCAGAACCACCCCCATCTTCTCCGCCCGGTC
>CAZGGT010000169.1:0-3226 GCA_964525335.1 uncultured Nitratifractor sp.
CTAACCCGTCTTGGGGAATAATACGGGAAAATTTTTCGATACGGGGAAGAGACCATGGCGGAAAAACGCCCCTACTATTTCATCTCCTGGAACGTCAACGGCATCCGGTCGGTGGGCAAGAAGAAAGCCCTGCGTTGGATCGACGAGGAGCCTCCCGATCTTCTGGGGCTCCAGGAGGTCAAGGCGGAAGCGGAGCAGTTTCCGGAAGACCTCTTCGAACACTCCTACCGACACCTCTACGTCAGCAGCTCCCACAAAAAGGGGCAGTCGGGGGTGGCGCTCTACGCCGACGTGGAGCCCGATTACGTCTCCGAGTGCTATGAAGTGGATATCCTTCGTGAGGGACGGATCAACGAGATCCATTTCGACGGGATCGCATTTTTCAACGTCTATTTTCCCAACGGCAAACGCAACGAAGAGCGTCTGGCCTACAAAATGGAGTTTTACGAACGTTTTTTCGAGCGGATCGAATCGCTCCGCAAGGAGGGATTCTCCATTGTTTTCTGCGGCGATGTCAACACCGCCCACCGCCCCATCGATCTGGCCCGGCCCAAGGAGAACGAAGAGATCTCCGGCTTCCTGCCCATGGAACGGGCCTGGATCGACCGGCTGCTGGAGGCGGGCTATATCGATACCTTCCGCCATGTACACGGCGACGAACCGGAGCGCTACAGCTGGTGGTCGATGCGCACCCGCGCCCGGGAGCGGAACGTGGGCTGGAGGATCGACTACTTTTTCGTCTCGGCGGATCTGAAAACGCGGATCGTCGATGCCGACATTCTCGACCGGGTGGAGGGGAGCGACCACGCTCCGGTGACCCTGAGGCTGGCTCGATAAGGGTCCCGTCTTTTCGGCTCGGTGTCCAAGTAGGGTATAATCCTTCGAAGTGTACCTGTCCGGAATCTTTGGGAGATATTTGAAAATATGAAAACGGAAAACGACGCGAGTGAGCGACTGGAGCGGATCGAGACGGCGGGATTTATCCTCAAACCGGACTCCCCGGAGATCCGCTCCACCTACGAACGGGTCAAAGCCGCCTTCGAGGCTCGGGGGATCCGGGTGCTTCTGGCGGAGCGCTCCGCCACGATGATCGGAGAGCGGGGGATCGCTTTCGGGGAGATGTGCGAAGCCTCCGATTTCCTGGTCTCCCTGGGGGGCGACGGGACGCTGCTGTCGCTGGTGCGTCGTAGCTACCGCTGGCACAAACCGGTGGTGGGGATCAACGCCGGAAACCTGGGATTTCTGGCCGACGTGACCCTGGAAGAGGTGGAGAGTTTTCTCGACCAGCTCTTCAGTGGAGAGTATCGCATCGATCATCGCCTGATGTTGGCGGGCTTCATCCGCAAGGCGACGGGGGCGAAGGTGGAGTTTTTCGCTCTCAACGACGTGGTAATCAGCAGTCCGATTCCTTCCAAGATGGTGATCGTCAACGCCGCCATCGAAGGAGAACGTTTCAATACCTACCGGGGGGACGGGTTGATTGTCTCCACTCCGACCGGTTCCACAGCCTACAATCTGGCTGCCGGAGGACCCGTGGTCTATCCCCTGACCCGGGCCTTTATTCTCACCCCGGTCCTGGCCCATTCCCTGACCAATCAGCGTCCCCTGGTGGTTCCCGCCGACTTTACCATCGAACTTGATACTGAAAAATATGAAGCCATCGCCACCGTCGACGGACAGGAGCGTTACGCCATTGAAGATGGGGACCGGGTCTGCATCAGCGTCGCAGCGGAAGGGGCGAAACTGCTGCACCGCAAAGAGCGCAACTACTTTGCCGTTCTGCGGGACAAGCTCCACTGGGGCGATCGGGAGTGGATCAGTTGATGGGTGTCGCCGAAAACGGAGGGGAGCAATGATCCGTCGTCTCCTGATCCGGGATCTGTTGAGCTTCCGGGAGGTTCGTCTGGAGTTCGCTCCGGGGCTGGTGGTCCTCACGGGTCCCAGCGGCGCCGGGAAGTCCCTGCTGATGCAGGCGATCCTGGCCAACCTCGGCCACGGAAACAGCGAAGCGAAACTCTGCGAACTGGAGATGGACCTTCCCGCCGGAATGGAGGCGGAAGATCTGCTCCTGGAGGATCCCCTGGTGATCCGCGCGCTGCGCCGGGAGCGGGTCCGCTACACCCTCAACGACCAGCAGATCTCCCGCCGGCGGCTGACGGAGCTGCTGGCCCCCCGGGTGGACTACCTGAGCGTCCGGGACCGGGGAGGCTTCGAAAACGACCGGCTCCTGGAGCTTCTCGACGGCGTGGCCGGGGAAGAGGATTCGTTCCCGCATCTGCGGGAGGAGTACGGTCGGCGCTATCGGATCTTCCGGGAGAAGGAGCGGGAGCTGGAGCGGATCCTGGCCGAGGAGAAAGAGATGGCGGACCGAATCGAGTTCGCCCGTTTCGAGATCGACAAGATCGCCTCCATCGACCCGAAGGAGGGGGAGTATGAGGAGCTTCTGGCGATCAAACAGCGCCTTTCCCGCCTCGACCGGATCAAGGAGGCGGCCGAGCGGGCCGCGGCCATCTTCGAGGCGGAGCAGAGCGTGGAGGAGCTCTTCGGCCTGATGGAGCGGGACGGGAGCTATTTCACCGAGGCCATGAACCAGCTGCGGATCGACCTGGAGGAGGTGGAGAGCCTGGCGGAGGAGCTGGAGGAGGTGGACGTGGAGGAGGTCCTGGACCGCCTCGAAAAGCTTTCGGCCCTGATCCGCCGCCACGGATCGCTCTCCGAAGCCCTGGCTTACAAAGCGGCCCGGGAGGAGGAGCTGGCGGGCTACGAGCATCTCGAAGCGGACAAGAGCGGCCTGGAGCGCTTCCTGGCGGAGGAGCGCGAAGCCCTCGAAGCCTTGGCGGCGGAGCTCTCCCGGGGGCGACGGGAGGCAGCGGAGCGCATCGCGGAGCGGATCGCCCCGATCCTGGAGCGCCTCAAGCTCCCGCCCCTCTCCTTCGATTTCGAATCCGTCCCCCTCGGCGAAAGGGGAAGCGACCGGGTCGATCTGCGGCTGGAGGGTTCCGGCACCGCGACCCTCAGCGGCGGGGAGTTCAACCGCCTCCGCCTGGCCCTCATGAGCGTGGCCGCCGAGGGGACGGAGCCCCGGATCATCGTCCTGGACGAGATCGACGCCAACGTCAGCGGCGACGAGTCGATCGCCATCGCCGAGATGATCGACGCCCTGGCCCGGCGCCACCAGGTCTTCGCCATCAGCCACCAGCCCCACCTCTCCGCCCGGGCCCACCAG
>CAZGGT010000170.1:0-3099 GCA_964525335.1 uncultured Nitratifractor sp.
CAGCTCTGTGCTTTAAGCCCCTCAACCCGGATTATGTATTCGAATTCGTTTCAGATGTGCCTGGGCTCGGTATGTAGGGGTGTCTGGCCGAAACAGGAGGAGTGAAAAAGAGGAGGCAAACTGCTTTGCCTCCTCCGCTCCGCACGGCGCACCGTCTATGCCGAAGGCATCGGTGACGCCCGGCACCTGGAAGGTGCGTCGAGGCTTCGGACGGATCGCCCATGCTATCGATGCCAGGTGCAGATGGAATGAAGTCGAATACATATTCCGGGTTCAAACCAGCCAGTTCTCCAGGGCCGTCGTCTCCTCGTTGAGAGGCAGCCCCTTCCAGCCGTTGCTTTCCAGCACCATCACCTTGCCGGCGAAATAACCCGCCGCCGCCCGTTCCCGGTAGATGGGATAGCATCCGGCACGAAAACTGGCGAAGAGATCGTCGAAGGAGGCGGGAGAAGCGTAGGGGGAAAAATCGGCCCGGTGGATCGCCCGCAGCGTCTCCCGCAGGTTCTCGTCCCGGTGGAGCTTGGGGCTGAGGAGATACCAGGCGGGATAGGAGACCGCCGGATCGTCGAGAAGCTCGTAGAGATAGAGGCGCTCTTTTTTCACGGAAACTCCGAATTGAGGGGGATATAGGATTTAGGGGTCAGGGGATGGAAGAGGGGAAAGGCCGGAAGAGAACGGGGCTAAAGCCTCCGGCTCCATAAAGGCGCTCAAAAAAACCGCCGCCACGCGGCGTTTCCAAAACCTTTCACTTTTCACCTTTCACCATTCACCGCGTTTCAGAGCATCTCGTAAAACGCTCTGAAAATATACGCGCTCTCATGGGGCCCGGGGCTCGCCTCGGGGTGGTGCTGCACCGACATCACCGGCTCTCCCTTGTAGCGAACCCCCTCGATGGTGTTGTCGAAGAGGTTGACGTGGGTCACCTCCGCCACCTCGGTGATGGCGTCGGGGACGTTGTAGTTGTGGTTCTGGGCGGTGATCTCCACGGCACCGGTTTTTTGGTTCTTGACCGGGTGGTTGCCCCCGTGGTGGCCGAACTTGAGCTTGTAGGTGTCGTAGCCGTGGGCGATGGAGAGCATCTGGTGGCCCAGGCAAATCCCGAACATGGGGATCTTCGCCGCCAGGAGCTTCTGGACCCGTCCCTTCTCCTGCTGGAGAATCAGCGGATCGCCGGGGCCGTTGGAGAGGAAGACGCCGTCGATCTCCCCCTTCTCGAAACGGGCGATCACCTCTTCGGCGGGGGTGTCGTTGGGGATCACCTCCACCTCCATCCCGGCATGGGTCAGCTCGTTGAGGATGTTGCGTTTGATGCCGAAATCGTAGGCGAGGATCTTCTTGTCGGTCCGGGGCTCTTCGTAGCGGAAGGTCCGGGCATCGTAGCGGCCCTCCCTGTGGATGTAGGGCTCGTCGGTGCTCACTTCGTCGATGTAGTTGATCTCCTCGATGCGGGGAGCCTCCTCCAGGCGACGGCGAAGCTCCGCCTCGTCGTGGATCTCCGTGGAGGCGATCATCTCCATCGCCCCCTCGCTGCGGATCATCCGGGTGAGGCGGCGGGTGTCGATCTCGCAGATCCCCATGACCCCGAAGCGCTTGAGGAGGGCGTCGAGGGGCTCCTCGGAGCGGAAGTTGGAGGGGCGGGCCTGGTAGTTGCGGACGATGATCCCCTTGCAGAAGGCGCCGCGGCTCTCCATATCCTGGGCGTTGCAGCCGACGTTGCCGATCTCGGGCATGGTGAAGGTGACGAACTGTCCGGCGTAGCTGGGATCGGTGACGATCTCCTGGTAGCCGGTCATGGAGGTGTTGAAGACGATCTCTCCCACCGCCGTCCCTTCCGCCCCGAAACTCCGGGCCTCCAGGAAGAGCCCGTTCTCGAAGTAGATCGATACTTTGTTCATGTGCTTGCTCCTTGGTAGCTGAGAGCTCAGAGCCGAGAGCCGAGAGCTTTCAGAAACTTTTTGCGTTTTTCACACCCGGGCGTTGCCATGCAACGCCACCGAAACCCTTCACCCTTCACTTTTCACCCGTCGGGGAATGATCAGATCATGCCCCGACGCCGCAGCTCCTCTTCGTAGAGCCGCTCGTAGAGCAGTTCGTAGTCTTGGGAGCCGGGGATCACTTCCCGCTCCATGTTGCGGATCTTGTTGTAGACGATGTCGTCGATCTCCTCGTAGGCGTTGGAGAAATCCTTGAAGGCTTTGAAAATGACGTTCTTGACCTGGTTTTCGTTGACATCGTACTCGATGAGATAGTTCTCGTAGAGCTCGTCGAGAATCTTGTGGGAGAGGTCGTTGTAGCGGTCGTCGTAGTTCATGATCACCCCGTACTCGGGGGCCAGCTTCTTCTTGATCATGAAGAAAAGCTGCCGCTCGTCGGCGTGCTGGAACTCGATCTCGTCGTAGTTCTCGTCGATGATCTCCCGGACCCGCTCGTCCAGGGCCCGCTCCTGCTGGAGGTTGGCGTCGATCAGCTCCTGGACCTTCTGGCGGACGGCGTCTTTGCCCTTGAGGAGTTTGACGAAGGGGGCGTTGGCCAGGTCGATGGCCACCTTGCTCGCCACGTATCCGGTCTGTTGCGGTTTGAGTCTCATAATTTCCCTTTTTTTCTAAGCTCGAAACACAAAGCGAAAAGCTGAACGTCTCTGCATTATATCAAAGTCGGACGATCGTATCTTCCCGTTCGGGAGAGGTGGAGATGATGCCGATGCGGCAGCCGATCATCTCCTCCAGGGCGGCGATATATTCCTGCGCCTCGGCGGGGAGCTCCTCGAATTTCCGGGCTCCTTCGCTGCGTTTCCACCCCTTGAAAATCCGGTAGACCGGCCGCGCCTCCTCCAGGTCGTAGGGGACGTAGTCGATCTCCCGCCCCTCGAACTCGTAGGCGACGCAGACTTTGATCTCCTCGAAGCCGTCCAGGACGTCCAGCTTCATCAGGGCCACCTGGTCGACGCCGTTGATCCGTACGGCGTGGCGCATCGCCACCGCGTCGAACCAGCCGCAGCGGCGGGGGCGTCCGGTGGTGGTGCCGTACTCGTGGCCGTTGTCCCGGAGGCGCTGCCCCTCCTCCCCGTGCTCCTCGCTGGGGAAGGGGCCGTTGCCCACC
>CAZGGT010000171.1:0-7679 GCA_964525335.1 uncultured Nitratifractor sp.
GCGGCGATGCACCGGGTGCTGGGGCACGAAGAGCGGCGGGAGCGGCGCCTGGGGCGGCTCTGGCAGCTGGCCACCGACTACGCCGTCAACGCCCTGCTGGTGCGCAACGGCTTCCGCCTCCCCGAGGGGATGCTCTACGACGTGCGCTTCTCCGGGATGTACGCCGAGGAGATCTACGCGGAGCTGCGGGCGCAGCTGCCGGAAAACGAGGAGGAAGAAGCGAAAAAGGAGGAAAAACGGGAGGCTTCCGAATCGGCGCCGGAACGCTCCGAGAGGTTTGCTCCCGAGAGCCGCTCCCGGGGACGGATGGAGGAGCGGCAAAGCCGGAGCGAAGGAGAGGCGGCCCTGGAACGGGCGCGGCTGGAGGAGATTTTCGCCCGGCACGAACGGGGAGAGAGCCTCCCGGAGGGGCTGGAGCGGCTGGTGCCCCGCTACTTCTCCCGGCGCATCGACTGGCGGGAGCTGCTGCACCGCCATTTCAACGAACTGCTCAAGAACTCCTACCGTTTCAACCCGCCCAATCCCAAGCATCTCTACCGGGGGATCGCCCTCCCCAGCCTCCACTCCGAGACCCTGGAGATCGTCGTCGCCATCGACAGCAGCGGTTCGGTGGACGCGGAGTTGCTGGGGGCCTTCACGGCGGAGCTGGAGAGCATCCTGGAGCAGTTCGACGACTACCGCATCGAGCTCCTCGTCGCCGACTCCCGGGTCCGCAGCCACCGCACCCTCACCCCCGGCGAACGGCTGGAGGGAAAGCCGGAGGGGGGAGGGGGGACCGACTTCCGTCCGGTCTTCGACTACGTGGAGCGGCAGCTGGAGCCGCCCCGCCTGCTCCTCTATTTCACCGACGGGGCCGGGAGCTTTCCCGCCGATGCGCCCCTCTACGACGTGCTCTGGGTCCTGAGCCGGGAGGGAGAGGTGCCCTTCGGGGAGAAGATCGTTCTGGAGGGCTGAATCCGGATTTCGGAGGGATTGTTAGCTCTTCCGCCGGATCCGGACCCGTTTGGGGTCGAAGAGGGCGATCGCTTCCTTGATCATCGGCTCCTCCAGGAGGGTGGAGGGGTCCTTCTCCTTGGAGGCTTCGGTGGTGCCGGGGTCGGGGTCCATGCAGCTGCTGGGCATCTCCACCGCCTCCATGGTCCCGGAGGTGACGGCGTTGTCCGGCAACTCGCAATCATCGGGGACGGAGTCCGGAGACGAAGCCTCTCCACCCTTCTGCCCGGAACCTACCGGGGATTCAGCGGCTTTTTTTTTATCCTCTGCGTTTGTCTTCCCGATTTGGGAAGCCTTCTCTTTGGCGATGTTGACGATCTTGGTCTCGAAGCCGAAGATCTCCTGGACGAACATCCGGATGACGCCCCAGTATTTGACCAGCAGTCTTTTTTCCTCCCCCTCGGCGGTGGATTCCCAGGTGAGCTCGTTCCCGTCGAAGCTCCGGTAGCGGATATTGCGCTCAAAGACCTCTCCCAGCTCGTAGTCCCGGTCGTAGAGTTTTTCCAGCAACACTTTGAACTTCAGGATGCCCGGATCGGGAGCTTCTTCTTTCGCTGCGGGTTCCGGAGATGCGGGGATTTCGGCGGTCGGTTGTGGTTGGGGTTCCGGCTTTTGGGTACTTGAAGCTACCGGGGTCTCGGAAGCGGAGCTCGCTTCCGGTTTCGGAGCCGTTTCGGGAGCGGGGGGTACGGAAGGTTCGGCAGAGGCGGCCGCCGGAGTCGCGTGGGTGGCGGCCGGTCGGGGGGCGGCCGGGGCCGTGGAGGCGGAGGGAGCGGCCGTGACGCCCGAGAGCTCTTTCTGGAGGGTGCGGATCATCTCGTCCACATCCTTGAGGGCGAGGGCTTCCATCATCTTGAAGAGGGTCAGGGAGAGGACGAACTCCCCGTCGCTTCCCAGGAACAGGAGTTCCTTGGCTTCGGCCAGCACCCGGAAGAAACGGTCGAGGATCATCGGGGTGAAGCGGGGGTCTTTGGCGAAGAGGAGCTCCTTGAGGTGGAGGGTCAGCTCGTCGACGATCATCTCCGTCTCGTACTCGGCGCTCCGACGGATGAACTCCAAAACGGCGGCTTCGTCCTTGCGGAGAATGTGGTCCAGGAGTTGGTCCAGCAGCGCCGGTTCGATGATCCCAAGCATCCCGGTGACGGTGGCCACGTCGACGCTTCCCTTGGCGTAGACGATCGCCTGGTCCAGGAGGGTCAGGGAGTCCCGGAGGCTCCCCGCGCCGCTGCGGGCGATGATCTCCAGGGCCTCGGGCTCGTACTCCACGTTTTCCAGGTGGAGGATGTGCTCCAGGTGGCTCTTGACCAGGCGGGGCGGGATCTTCTTGAATCGGAAGTGCTGGGTCCGGGAGAGGATCGTGGCCGGGAGCTTGAGGGGGTCGGTGGTGGCAAGGATGAATTTGACGAAATCGGGGGGCTCTTCCAGGGTTTTGAGGAGGGCGTTGAAGGCCTGGGGGGTGAGCATGTGGACTTCGTCGATGATGAAGATCTTGAAGCGGCCGCTGCCGGGCTTGTACTTGGTGTGTTCGATCAGCTCCTTGATGTCGTCGATCCCCCGGTTGGAGGCGGCGTCCATCTCGATGATGTCCATGTGGCGATATTCGTTGGCCATGACGCAGTGGGGACACTCCTCGCAGGGGCGGGAGGTGGGGCCCTTTTCGCAGAGCAGGGCCTTGGCGAAGATCCGGGCGGTGGAGGTCTTGCCGCTGCCCCGCAGGCCCGAAAAGAGGTAGGCATGGGAGAGCCGGTCCCCGTCGAGGGCCTGGACCAGGGTTTGGGAGACCGCCTCCTGTCCCACCAGGTCGGCGAAGGATCGGGGACGGTATTTGCGTGCGAGCGCCAGTGCCAACGGTACATCCTTTTCGAGGGGCTGGGAAGTGGAGGATCTATTGTAGTGGAACTTTGCTTTCGGCGGAATAAACCCCGGGAGTCTCTTTTTTTCCGCTCCGTTTTGTTATGATTCGGGATCGGATTCTACAGAATCGAGGAGGGAAAATGCGCCTGGACGAGATGGAGGAGAGCCGGCACGTCGAAGACCGGCGGATGGAAGGCGGCGGTGGAGGGGGACGGCTCTCCGCCGGGGCGCTGATGATGCTCTGGCCCCTGATCCGGATGCTGCTGCGGACCAAGTTCGGCTGGGCGATCCTCGGCCTGGGAGTTCTCGCCTACGTGGCGGGCTTCAACCCGCTCTCACTGCTGGACGGCTCGGCCGGCGGCACGCGGAGCGTCGCCCAACCCACGGCCCGGGAAGAGCGGGTCGCGACCCGGATGAAGAAGGTCCTGGGTTCCACCGAAGCGGTCTGGAGCCGGGTGCTGGGAGCCTACGGCCGCCGCTACGATCCTCCGACCCTGGTCCTCTACCGGGGGAGCACCCGAAGCGGCTGCGGCTACGCCCGGGCCCAGGTGGGGCCCTTTTACTGTCCCGCCGACAAAAAGATCTATCTCGACCTGGGCTTCTTCGACGAGATGGCCCGGAATCTCCACGCGGGGGGAGATTTCGCCCAGGCCTACGTCCTGGCCCATGAGGTGGGGCATGCGGTGCAGGATCAGCTGGGAATCCTCGACCGGGTCCATCGCCTCCAGCGACAGGCCCTGCAGCGGGGCGACAAGAGCCGGGCTAACCGCCTCCAGGTCCCCGTCGAGCTCCAGGCGGACTGCTACGCCGGAGTCTGGGGACACTACGCCCAAAAGCATCTCGAGCCCGGCGACGTGGAGGAGGCGATCAACGCCGCCCGGCAGATCGGGGACGACACTCTCCAAAAACGCTCCCGGGGCTACGTGGTCCCCGACAGCTTCACCCACGGAAGCTCCCGCCAGCGGATGGAGTGGTTCCTCCGGGGGTTCCGCTCCGGCGATCCGAAGGCGTGCGATCCGTTCCGTTAGCGGAATTCACGGAAAAATCGGGTGCATTCTTTCGCAGACATGGGCCGGGCGAAGTAGTACCCCTGTTGCCAGGTCAGCCCGATGGAATCGAGCAGCTCCGACTGTTCCCGGGTTTCCACCCCCTCGACGATGCAGTCGAGTCCGTAGATTTCGGCGATGTGTTTGATCACCCGGATCAGGTCCAGGGAACGGGAGTCCTCCGGAAGTTTGGCGACGAAGCCCCGGTCGATCTTGATTTCGTGGACTTTGAACGTATGGAGATAGCGTAGGGAAGAGTACCCGGTCCCGAAATCGTCGAGGGAGAGGCGGATTCCCAGACCGGCGAGGACCTCCATCCGCTCCTTTTCGTCGTCGCTGCAGGCGAGAAACTCCTCTTCGGAAATTTCGACGACCAGGGAAGTGAGAAGGGGTTGATACCGGCGAAAGAGTTTGGAAAATCCGATCCGGCTGAAGTCGTCGAGATGGGCGTTGCAGGAGAGTTCGATTTCCCATCCCTGCCGATGCCAGTTTCCGAGTTCCCGCAATGCCTGGGCGAACACCAGATAGTCGATCCGGTGAATCAGGTGGTGCTCCCGGGCGAGGGGGAGAAATTGCGCGGGGCTGGAGATCGGTTCTCCTTCGGGGCCGATCCAGCGGACCAGGGCTTCCACCCCGATCACCGTTCGTTTGCGGGTGTCGACGATGGGTTGATAGTAGGGAACGAACTCCCCGGCTTCGATCGCCCGGCGCAATGCGTCGAGACCGTGGTAGTGTCGGGCGATCTGCTCTTCCATATAAGGCTGGAAGCGGATCGGGATTTTCTGGGGATAGGATTTGGCCAGGCTAAGGGCGGCGCTGGCCCGGGTGATCAGATCTTTTGGGGTTCGGGCGTCTTCGGGCGCCCGTGCGAATCCGATATTGAACCGGAGCTTGACCGTCTCTCCTTCGACATGGAGGGGGTGTTCGTAGAACTGTTTCCGAAGTTGTTCTTCGAGGCGATCGCTCTCTTCGGGAGTCAGGAGGAGGACAAATTCATCGGCTCCATAGCGGTAGAGAGCTCCGGGTGCGCCCAGTGCCTTCAGCCTTCGGCCAAGCTCGACCAGGAGGGCGTCTCCGAAGAGGTGGCCGAAGGTATTGTTGACGGTCCCGAAGTCTTCGATATCGAGAAAGACCAGGGCGAACGATTCGTCGCGGGAGAGCTTCCGTTCGAGATCGTCGTAGAGGGTATGGCGGTTGGGGAGACCGGTGAGCGCATCGAATTTTTCGAAGTAGCTGCTTTTGCGTTTTTCGAAGATCAGTTCCCGTTCCAGACGGTGGCGGTCGGTGATATCGAAGACGATTCCCGCCATCCGCAGCGGTTTGCCTTCGGCATCCCGGATCAAATAGCCCTTTTCATGGACCCAACGCTCTTCTCCGTCTTTGCGGTGGATGGAGTGCTGGAGATCGTAAAACTCCTTTTCCCCGGCCAGGACTTTCCGGATTTCGGCCTCCACGACGGCGCGGGTCGTTTCGTCGATGGCGGAGAGGAAATCTTCATAGCTGGGGGTTTCGGAGGGATCCAGGCCGTAGATCTCCTTTTTCCGGGCGCTCCAATAGGCGGTTTCGTTTCGGATATCCCATTCCCAATGCCCGATACCGGCGACTTCTTCGGCCAGCTTCCAAACCCGGTCATACTCCAGCGGTTCCATGAATTGTTTCCTTTGTGTTACATGAGCATTATAGCTTAGAAACGTTTTCGAAGTTCTTGTTCTTTTCCGTACCGTTTCGAGAGAGAAACCGGCCGGGGAGGGAAGGCCTTCGGTTTTTTTGATTCTCTTCCGTCGAAAAACGGACTCATAATCGCTTCTTGGGTATAATCTCCCCAATTTCATCCACGGAGTCGTGACGTGAGCTACACCCCCAAAAGCATCGAAAAGAAGTGGCAGGAGCGCTGGGAGGAGGAGCGGGCCTTCGAACCCTCTTCCGACCGTTCCCTCCCCAAAAAGTACATCCTGAGCATGTTCCCCTACCCCAGCGGGCGGATCCACATGGGCCACGTGCGCAACTACGCCATCGGCGACGCCCTGGCCCGCTACTACCGCAAGCAGGGGGTCAACGTCCTGCACCCCATCGGCTGGGACGCCTTCGGGATGCCGGCGGAAAACGCCGCCATCAAGCACAAGTCCCACCCCGCCAAATGGACCTACGAAAACATCGACTACATGCGCAAAGAGCTCAAGGCCCTGGGACTCTCCTTCTCCAAGGAACGGGAGTTCGCCACCTGCGACCCCCTCTACACCCGCTGGGAGCAGGAGTTCATCATCCGGATGTTCGAATCGGGGCTCCTCTACCGGGAGCAGGCGACGGTCAACTGGTGCGAGACCTGCCACACGGTTCTGGCCAACGAGCAGGTGGAGGAGGGGTGCTGCTGGCGCTGCGACAACCCCGTCGTCCAGCGGGAGATGCCCAGCTACTACATCGACATCCTCCGCTACGCCCCGGAGCTCCTGGCGGATCTCGAGACCCTGGAGGGGAAATGGCCCGCCCAGGTCCTGACCATGCAGCGCAACTGGATCGGCCGCAGCCAAGGGCTGGAGTTCCGCTTCGAGCTCAGCGACGCCAGCAAAGCGAAGCTCTCGGGCTGTTTCGACGGCTACGAAGTCTTTACCACCCGGCCCGACACCATCTTCGGAGTCACCTACTCGGCCCTGGCGCCGGAGCACCCCATCGTCAAACAGATGATCGAGCACGAACTCCTCGACCCCGAAATCGCCGAACGCATCACCGCCATCGCCAACATGAGCGAGCGGGAGCGGGCCCAGGCGGAGAAGGAGGGCTACCCCCTGGGGATCAGCGTCATCCATCCCCTCACGGGAGAGGAGATTCCCGTCTGGACCGCCAACTTCGTCCTGGCCAGCTACGGCGGCGGGGCGGTGATGGCGGTCCCGGCCCACGACGAGCGGGACTACGAGTTCGCCCGGAAGTACGGCCTGCCGATCAAGCGGGTCATCGAGGGGGGCGAGCTCCCCTGGACCGGTGACGGCACCCTCGTCGAGAGCGGCGTCTTCAGCGGAAAGCCCAACCGGGAGGCGATGGAGGAGATCGTCGCCTTCTTCGAGGCAGAGGGGCTGGGTACGAGCCAAATCAACTACAAGCTGCGCAACTGGGGAGTGAGCCGCCAGCGCTACTGGGGAGCGCCCATCCCCCTGGTCCACTGCCCCGAGTGCGGGCTGGTGGCGGAACGGATCGAAAACCTCCCCGTCACCCTCCCCGAAGACGTGGAGATCACCGGCGAGGGGAATCCCCTGGAGAAACACCCCACCTGGAAGCACTGCCGCTGTCCCCAGTGCGGGGGCGAAGCGATCCGGGAGACCGACACCCTCGACACCTTCGTCCAGAGCTCCTGGTACCAGTTCCGCTACGCCGTCGACCCGGCCAAGTGGGAGCGGGTCGGCATCGACAAAGAGGATGCCGGCTACTGGATGCCCGTGGACCAGTACATCGGGGGGATCGAGCACGCCATTCTGCACCTCCTCTACGCCCGTTTCTTCACCAAAGCCCTGCGGGACCTGGGCTACCACGAGATCGACGAACCCTTCACCCGGCTCCTGACCCAGGGGATGGTCCTCAAGGACGGGGCCAAGATGTCCAAGTCCAAGGGCAATACCGTCGATCCCGACGCCATCGTCGAGAAGTACGGGGCCGACACGGCGCGGCTCTTCATCCTCTTCGCCGCGCCGCCCCAGAAGGAGCTGGAGTGGAACGACAGCGGGGTGGAGGGGGCCTACCGCTTCCTCAAAAAGCTCTACGCCCGCCGGGAGAAGGTGACTCACGACTCCCTCCCCG